>JAESUF010000262.1 GCA_016763215.1 Flavobacteriaceae bacterium | reverse complement strand
TAGAAACTCCATTATCGATTTGCTCCCATGCATAAGTTAATACATCAGAATTGTCTGCATCTGTTGTTGCTGCCCCTTTTAACACAAAAGCTGTTCCCTTAGGAATGGTGTAATCATCTCCTGCATTGGCAACGGGCGGGTTGTTGGTAATGTTTGTTGAAGTCCAACAGGTTCTTGTCTCTAACCTTGTTAATATTTGGCGAATGCTGTGATAGTTAAAATAGGCATCACTATGACTTTGCACATCATTATTTCCAGTAATTCCAGCATAGCCCATAATGGTTGTTCCACTACCAGGCTCTACATTTACGCCACTCCCTTCGGTTGCAAATGCCCATGTATGATTCGCACCCATTTGGTGCCCTATTTCATGTGGAACATAATCAATGTCAAAGTAATCTGACATATATGGACTTCCTCCGTCTCCTTCAAACAAATGAGCAGAGAAACCAGACCCTTTTTGTCCATCTAAACAAACACATCCTATACAACCTGCGCTTCCAGTTCCTAAATTTCCGGTACTAGCGCCTACATGAAATAAATGCCCAATATCATAATTCGATTCTCCTACAACAGCCGTTAAAGCTCCCTGCAACTGAGAATTATAATTTCCTGTATAAGGGTCAGATGAAGCATCTGCATAGGTCACTTCTGTTCCGGTTACCAATTGAAAAGTAATAGCCATATCTACTTCAAAAACCTCATTGGTTCTATTCATAGTAGAAATTACCTGAGCTAAAGCATCTGCTCGCGCATCTCCATTGGCATTATTTCCATCGTCCCATTCGTTGGTGTATTCTCCTGAAGTAGAAATTGCAATTCGTAGTGTTCGTAAAATTTGATCGTCTGCATCTTTCTGTTGAGAAAAAGCAAGACCTGTATCATGAATCTCTGACTCGGTCAAACATTCAAACTTTCTTTGAGCATTTTTTCGAGCTCCTTTTGTATATGTTAAATAGTTTTGATGATCTCCTTTGCTCACTGGCACAGTAAATACTCTTGGACTATTTGGATATGAAATCATCGATTGCAACCCTTGTGGTGTTACCGTAAAACGTGCTCTAGCACCAGGAGTGTCTACTCCATAACCTACATAGGCTTTTATATTTGGGTATTGATTGGCCAATGCTTCGCTAAAAATAGAAACCTCCTGTACTCTGAATTTTTCCAGCCCCCCATCATTGTTTGGTAATGAGATAATAACATCGATCTGTTTTACACTACTTTCTCTCAAAGAAGCTTTTTTTAGCTTATTCTTAAAAAGAGCTATGTTAAGGGTGGACGTGTGGTAACTATTTTGATGTAAACTTTCAAAAGAGGCTTTCTTTTTGACGTCTGTTAATTCGTTCTTCCAATAACTCTCTTGCGAGAAAACGGATAAAGAAACGAATACAAATAGTAAAGAGGTGATTAACTTATTTTGCATCTTGTAATCTTTGGTAAAAACAATACTCAAATATACCTAATTACTTAACTTTGCACCTTATATATGAATAAAAATAACATTACAGGATCTCGGAAACAGTGATTACAAGGAAGTTTGGGACTATCAAACGCAATTACTTGACTCTATTGTTCATGTAAAAAGAGAGAATCGAAGTACAGGAAACTCAACAGCAACGTCTAATTACTTCCTTTTTGTTGAACATCCGCACGTTTATACCTTAGGAAAAAGTGGTGACCTTAACAATTTACTCCTTAACGAGCAACAGTTAGCTGAAAAAAATGCGACTTATTACAAAATTAATCGCGGTGGTGATATTACCTACCATGGTCCTGGTCAGATTGTAGGCTACCCAGTTCTTGATCTAGAAAATTTCTTTACAGACATTCATAAATACCTGCGACTTTTAGAAGAGGTAATTATTAAAACCATTGCCGAATATGGTCTTAAAGGAGAAAGAAGCGATGGCGAAACTGGTGTTTGGTTAGATGTAGGCACTCCTTTTGCTCGAAAGATTTGTGCTATGGGAATTCGAAGCAGTCGATGGGTAACCATGCATGGGTTTGCTTTGAATGTAAATACAAATTTAGGTTATTTTGACAATATTATTCCTTGTGGCATTCGAGGAAAAGCAGTGACTTCCATAGAAGCTGAGCTGAATAAAAAAGTTGATTTGAAAGAGATTAAAGAAAAAATTCTTCATCATTTTAAAGAACAATTTCAAGTAGAAGAATACATATCAAAGATCTAATTTCATTTGAGTAGGCAGCAATTTGAATGTTTTTCGATGGTATTTTGTAATTCCGAATTCTTGAATTGCTTTTCGATGTTCTTTGGTTGGATATCCTTTATTTTTTTTCCAATTATAGTTTGGAAATTCTAAATGAATCTTTTCCATAAATTCATCTCGGTATGTTTTTGCCAATATAGAGGCAGCGGCAATACTTTTATATTTTGCATCCCCTTTTACAATAGTTTCATAAGGAATCTCTTGATAAGGTCTAAATTTGTTTCCATCTATAATAATAAACTCTGGAATAATGGTGAGTTGATCTATTGATCGATGCATCCCAGTAATAGAAGCTTGTAATACATTCAATTCATCCACTTCTTCATGATCAATAAAACTAACTCCATATGCTAAGGCATGCTCTTCAATATAGGGTCTTAAAATCCGCCTTTTCGCTTCAGAAATTTGCTTAGAATCATTTAAGAATTCATGATGGAAATTTTTGGGTAAAATAACGGCTGCCGCCACAACGGGTCCAGACAAACACCCTCTCCCTGCTTCGTCTGTACCAACTTCTAATTGGTTTCCGCTATAATTACTTTTTAACACGTTGCCAAATTAACATTTTCAAAATAATTATTTAGAATAATTTACGTTTAAAAGTTTACATTTGCTTAAATTATTTTTGTTGATGAAGAGAGTCGTTTTCTTATTCTTACTTACACTTCTGTCTAGTTCTTCTCTTTTATTCTCTCAGGTAAGAGATTTAAAATCAACCAAAGCAGACTATATACGCAACAATACAAACAACCAAAACGATAGTTTAAATCAAAGGAATGTTAAAGTAACATTGAGTGGAAAAACAAAGTACACCGATTATAAAATACCTTCTTTTTTTAGAGACACAACGTATATTGACACTACGTTAACGCTAAAGAAACATACTAAATTTAATTTTTTACGAAAGGATAATTTTGAATTACTCCCCTTTCATAATATCGGACAGACCTTTAATAGTTTAGGCTATCATTTTAATCAAATTAGCACTCATCCAGATATTGGTGTTCGCGCCAAGCAGTTTTTTTATCTAACTATTGAAGACATTGATTATTATGAGGTTCCTACACCCACCTCTGAGCTCATGTTTTTAACAACCTTAGAGCAGGGTCAGTTTTTAGAATCCTTTTTCACTGTCAATTTTTCAAAACGCCTCAATGTTTCTATTGCTTATACTGGGTTACGTTCTTTAGGACAGTACCGAGAATCTTTGGTAAGTCATGGAACCTTCAAAACTACGTTTCATTATCGAACGAAGGAAAGTCAATATGCGATGAAGGGCCATCTAATTACGCAAGATCTATTACAAGAAGAAAATGGCGGATTAACCACTGGTGCTTTGCAATCCTTTATTGACGATGACCAGAACTTTACTGATAGAGGACGTTTAGACACAAACCTTGAAGATACTGAAAACACCTTCAAAAGTGCCCGATTCTATTTTGAACATGATTTCAAATTGCTATCGTCTAAAGATTCTGTAAGCAATCAGGATTTTAGCAACCTAAAAATCGGACATGCATTTTCACGAGAGAAAAAATCGTATCAGTTTGCACAAACAACACCAATTGCCAGCATTTTTGGAACTACGAGTTCAACTGGAATAGTAAAAGATGAAGTAGCGCACACCATTATAAAGAATCAATTCTTTTTAGAATTTAATTCTACGTTTATTTTAGGGACTTTTCGAGTAAAATCGACCCTGCTAAATTCTTCTTATGGATATGAAGAGATTCTAAATCAAACTGTAGGATTGACAACAACTAAATTAGAAGACGATGCTGCTTCTTTTGGAGCCGACTGGAATGCAAGAGTGCAGAAATTTCAACTAACTGCTTCTGGAGAAATTACACCGGGTGGTGGACGCTTATCTGGATCAAATTTCATGGGTAATTTATCCTACAAAAAAGACAGTCTCTTTGCTATTAAAGCTAGTTTGTTATTAAATTCAAAATCGCCCAATTTCAATTTCTTATTGCATCAAAGTATTTACGATGATTACAATTGGGAAAACAATTTTAACAATACAAAAACTCAAAATATAGAATTTCAGTTTGATTCTAATGGATTAATGCGGGTGTTAATCTAACAAATATTGAAAACTACACCTATTTTGGAGAAGACAACTTACCGTACCAATCTTCTGAAAATGTTACCTATTTAAAAATTAAAGCTTCAAGAGAATTCAAATACAAGAGATTTGCACTAGACAACACCATTATGTATCAAAATGTAAGTAGTGGTAGTTCCGTCTTTAGAGTTCCTGAATTTGTTACTAGAAACACGTTGTACTATTCCGATTATTGGTTTAAAGGAAAGCCTATGCAAGTACAAATTGGAGCTACTTTTAAATATTTCACAGCGTATAAAGCCAACGCTTATAATCCATTGTTATCAGAATTCACGCTACAAAACACAACAAACATTGGTTATCCTACGGTTGAGTTATTTTTCAATGCTCAAATACGTAGAACACGAATTTACTTCCGAGTAGACAATGCGCTTTCTAACGTAGGGAAAAAGAACTATTTTTCTGCACCTAACTACCCGTATCGCGATTTTATAATTCGGTTTGGATTGGTTTGGAATTGGTTTATTTAATCAATTTCCTTATTGATTCTCTGGAAATAATAATTCCATTTCTGGCAAAAAACGTCCTGGAATAGCGCTTTCTATTTCATCAATTACCTCAAAACCATACTTTGCATAAAAAGCCTGAGCATTTGGGTCTGACAATACATTTAAAATAGCACTGCTCCCTCCTTTACAATATTCAATAGCATGTTGTAACAATTGATGTCCAATTCCTTGCTTGATATAGTTTGGTGAGATGAATAAAAAATTGAGAAGACTGGTTCGTATGTTTACTCTATTCAGAATATAGAATCCAGCTATTTGATCATTTACTAGGTATTTACAGACATTATAATCTTCAAACATTTGAGGAGTAACTGTCAGATCTTCTCGCCAACTTTCGAGTTCCGCATCGGTATATCCCCAATGTGCTTTCGATTTAATCGCTAGTTCGGTAAGAATTTCAGCATCAGAAAGAACAGCGCTAACGATCATTATTTGGTAACTAATTGTCTGATTTTAATTCTAAAGGCAGCAAATAGCAAGGTCATAAATGGTGATAACCAGTTAAAAATAGCATAGAAGAAGTATTCTCCTACTCCTACTCCTAATACTCCAGATTGATATGCTCCACAGGTATTCCAAAGAATTAACACTGAAGTAACCGTTCCTGAATCTTCTAAGGTTCTACTTAAATTCTCAGGTGCCAGTCATCTATCTTCATAGGCTTGCTTAAACATTTTTCCTGGAATTACCAACGCTAAATACTGATCTGAAGCAATTACATTTAATCCTAAACAACTCACCACAGTACTAGCAAACAATCCGAAAATTGAACTCGCTAATGACAAGAGTGCTTTTGTTAATTTTGCCAAGGCGCCTATAGCATCCATTGCACCTCCAAAAACCATTGCACAGACTATTAATAAAATGGTCCATATCATTCCGTCCATACCTCCAGCATTAAACAACTTTGTTAATGTTTCATTATCTGTTGTTATTTGAGTTTCAATAAACACCGCATTTAAAATAGATTCTGTATTCGAATCAGACAAAGCACTCAGTACATCTGCTTGAAAAATGAATGCAAAAACAGCAGCTAGTACAACTCCTGTTCCTAGTGCTATTAAAGGTTTTGTTTTTAACAAGATCAACCCAACAACAACTCCCGGAACAACAAACAACCAAGGTGATATATGAAATGTTTTATCTATAGTAGTAAGCAATCCACTAATATCTGCACTTCCACTTGTATCTACTGTAAAACTCATAATTGTAAAAGCAACCAACGTAATTAAAATAGTAGGGATGGTTGTGTACGCCATATACTTGATATGTGTAAACAAATCGGTTCCAGCCATAGCTGGCGCCAAGTTTGTGGTATCACTTAAGGGTGACATTTTATCTCCAAAATAAGCCCCAGAAATTACCGCTCCTGCAATCATTCCCGAAGGAATACCTAAGGCACCACCAATTCCAATTAAAGCAATTCCTACGGTAGCTGAGGTGGTCCATGAACTACCTGTAGCTATTGAAATAATTGCTGCAATCACAACGGATGCAGGTAAAAAGATCTCGGGACTCAACACTTGCAATCCATAGTACACCATTGCTGGTATAACTCCACTAACCAACCAGGTTCCTGCCAAAGCTCCTACCAAAAGAAGAATAAATATGGGCACCATAATACTTCTCCAATTTTCCCAAATCTCCAGAAGCATTCTAATGATTGATACTTTATTATAAAACCCAACAAAGGCTGCTACCAATCCTCCAATTAAAAGAATGTATTGATTGGAATAATCGCCAAACATAACACCCTCTGCATAGAATATATTGTATGCTAAAAACCCCATCAAAATAACTACAGGAATCAAAGCTTCAAAAAAGCTTAGCTCTTTGTTTTCCATGATGTGTT
>JAESUF010000023.1 GCA_016763215.1 Flavobacteriaceae bacterium | reverse complement strand
TATTGGACGCTCTAATGTGGGGAAATCTTCATTGATTAACATGTTAATGGAGCGTAAAGATTTGGCTAAAATATCTGGAAAACCAGGAAAGACACAACTTATCAATCATTTTAAAATAAATGATGAATGGTTTTTAGTTGATTTACCAGGCTATGGTTACGCGAAGGTTTCTAAAAAAAAGAGAACAATTTTTCAATATTTTATTGAGAATTATTTCAAAGAAAGAGAACAATTGGTTTGTACTTTTGTTTTGATTGATTCGAGACATGATCCTCAAAAAACCGACCTTGAGTTCATGAAGTTCTTAGGCGAAAATCAAATCCCGTTTTGTATTGTTTTTACAAAATCAGATAAATTAGGGAGTTCTAAATTGGACAATCAAATCGTTTCTTACAAAAAGAAATTACTAAATACTTGGGAAACAATTCCGACTTCTTTCCTTACTTCTTCTAATACTGGCTTAGGTCGTGATGAATTTTTAGATTTCATTAATACTGTTAATGAAGATGTTGCTGACAATTTTAAATAATCATGCATTCAACCAAAGACAATCTACTGGTCCTTTTTGAAGATAATCACATCATTATTATCAATAAAAGAGCTGGAGACATTGTACAAGGAGATAAGACTGGCGACAAACCTCTGAGTGATGTTATCAAAGAATACATCAAGGAAAAATATCAAAAACCTGGAAATGTTTTTTTAGGTGTAGTACATCGATTAGATAGGCCCACTTCTGGTATTGTTCTTTTTGCAAGAACTTCTAAAGCTTTAGAAAGGTTAAACAAAATGCTGCGAGAAAGAACCATCAAAAAAACATATTGGGCTGTTGTAAATGGCATTCCAAAAAAAGAAGAGAATACACTTATCAATTATTTAAGAAAGAATCCTAAAAATAATAAGTCTACAGTATTCAGACAGGAAACTGAAGGAAGTAAAAAAGCGATTTTACATTACAAAAACATCAAAAAATTAGACAACTATTCGCTTTTAGAAATAGACTTAGAAACAGGCAGACATCATCAAATCAGAGCTCAACTTTCTGCAATGGGCACCACCATTAAAGGCGATCTAAAATACGGTGCAGATAAAAGCAACAAAGACGGAAGCATACATTTACATGCTAGAAAAGTTGAATTCTCTCACCCTGTCACCAAAGAAGAAATCACGATTTCAGCCGCTACTCCACAGGAGGTTCTCTGGAATGCTTGTCTTTAAATTTTTGTATATTGAGTCAAACTTGACTCGTTAATGGCGCATTTGAAATATCTTTCCATTTTACTGTTACCGAGTACCGTTTACGTCTCATTCACAACTACAGGTTGGCTTACTTTTTTACCTTTAATTGTGTTTTTCGGGCTAGTTCCTGCTTTAGAACTACTCTTTAAAGCGGATAAAAATAATTCCACAAAAGAAGAAGAACAGATCGAAAAACAAAAAAAATTCTACACGCTTCTTTTATATTTTATGATTCCTATTCAAGGAGTTAGTTTGCTCTATTTTTTCTATGTTATTCAAGATCCAATACTAACAAATTTAGATTTTGCAGGGAGAATTTCTTCAATGGGATTGATGTGTGGTGTTATAGGAATTAATTTGGGTCATGAGTTAGGTCATCGCAACAATAGAGTTGATGAATTCTTAGGTGAAATTTTACTTTTAACTTCTCTAAACACTCATTTCTTACCTTATCATAATGGAGGTCATCATTATAACGTAGCAACTCCAAAAGATGCCGCTACCGCAAGAAAAAATGAACTTTTATACACCTTCTGGATTCGCTCTCATTTTACCAGTTATAAACAAGCATGGCAATTAGAAAACAGACGCTTGAGAAATGATGGTCGGAGTTGGGTACATCTTCAAAACCGAATGATTATTTACACACTAGCAAACATGCTCCTTTTAGGTGTTATTTTTTTCTTTTTTAACTGGCTAGGGCTCATTTCTTTTGTCTCCGCAGCTATTGTTGGTATTATATTATTGGAAACTGTTAACTATATAGAACACTATGGTTTGTTAAGAACCAAGAATGAACACGGACGTTATGAAAAAGTAAAAAGAATACATTCTTGGAATTCTGATCATGCAATTGGTAAAATGATGCTTTTTAATCTCTCTAGGCATTCCGATCATCATTACAATGGAGCAAAGCATTATCAATTGCTAAAATCATTGCCCGAAAGTCCGCAAATGCCTACTGGGTATCCAGGCATGATGTTACTCTCTCTTTTCCCTCCTCTTTGGTTTGGGTTGATGAACAGAAAGATTCAGCAACTTAATTCTAATTAGAATTGACTGTTAAGAGTCCCCCCAAAAATAGGGAGTGATGAATTTCACCCTTTTCAGTGATTGACATAGCGTTTATAGTTTACTAGCTTTACCTCTCCTAGTAAGGAAATAAAAGTCAAAAAATATGCTCATCCTGTAATGGAAGCCCATACAATATACAAACTACTAAAGAGTAAGTTAACAAACCTAAGGAAAAGAAAATTTCTTAAAACAACAAGGCTTCAATAAAGAAGCCTTGTATTTGAACAATATTCTCTCGCGAAGAATAGACACAAACAGTGAGTGTCTCTAAATGTTCACTGTAAAAGTAATTTATTTATTATTATGGAAAAATCAATTTTAAACATTGGAAAAGCTTTAAATAGAGCTGAACAAAAAAAAGTTAATGGAGGAAGAAAACCTGAGTTATGCGAAGTCGTTGACGGAGTTATATATGTGTGTTATCTCCCTACTCACTGTCAACTAAATGCTAATGGAACTTATAGTTGCGTTTAGTTTGATGCTTTAATTTTAACTGGGAATCTTTATTCCCAGTTTTTAATACTCCAGAATCAATGTCTAAATTTCCAACATGCAAGCACCAGAATCTAAAGATTTCAAGCTAACCTGTGTTAAGAATATCTCTAAACACTATGGTAAAGTAATCAATACTCAACCGAAGTTCACTTTCTTTCATCTCTCAAAAAGGCATTATAAAATTCCCCTTTCTTATCATTGCTTATATTCAATAATTTGGTGTTTTA
>JAESUF010000261.1 GCA_016763215.1 Flavobacteriaceae bacterium | reverse complement strand
TTCCTGCGGAAGCTTTACAAGAAAGACTTACAAATTTAAGTGATCAAGAAATTACATTTCAATCGATACTGGATACGCATAAAGGAAAGAAAATTCTCATAGATGTTTGGGCTTCATGGTGTGGAGATTGTATTGCCGGTCTACCTGATTTGAAAAAACTACAAAAGGAAACTCCTGAGGTGATGTATGTGTTTTTATCCTTAGATAAGAATGTAAATAGCTGGAAAAAAGGAATTGATCATTTTCAAATAGAAGGAGATCATTATTTTATGAAGGCGGGTAAAAAAGGAGGCTTAGGTGACTTCTTAGGTCTATGGTGGATACCAAGATATATTGTTGTCAGTGAAAAGGGAGAGATTACCTTGTTTAAAGCAACAAAAATTACCGATAAAAAGATTCTAGAAGCCTTCAAAAAATAAGTATTTTAGCCACATAAATCAAACCAGAACTATGAGGAAAAATATAGTAGCAGGGAATTGGAAAATGAACAACAATGCTACAGAGACTACGCTGTTGATTAATGAATTAAAGGAATCAATCAATGCTTTAGATACAGATGCTAGAGTTATTATAGCTCCAACGTCTATTAATTTACAAGTAGCGAGTCAAGCATCCGAAGGATCATTGATTGAAGTTTCGGCTCAGAACATGCACCAAGCAAAAAATGGAGCATTTACAGGTGAAATTTCCGCGAGCATGTTGTTAAATGTTGGTGTGAATATCGTGATTTTAGGGCATTCAGAAAGAAGAACATCTTTTGGAGAAGATGATGCAATCTTAATCGAAAAAGTAACCACGGCTTTAGAGAACAACCTAGAAGTAATATTCTGTTTTGGAGAATTGCTAGAGGATAGAAAATCAGAGAATCATTTTGCGGTTGTAGAAAGCCAGTTGAAAAATGTAGTATTGAGTTTAGATGCAAATGATTGGAAGCGTATTATTTTAGCTTACGAACCAGTTTGGGCTATTGGAACAGGAGAAACGGCAAGCCCAGAGCAAGCACAAGAAATGCATGCTTTTATTAGAAGTTTAGTTTCTGGTACTTATGGAGACGAGGTTGCGGACAATGTTTCTATTTTATATGGAGGAAGTGTGAAGCCTGGAAATGCTCAAGAAATTTTCTCAAAGAAAGATGTAGATGGTGGGTTGATTGGTGGAGCATCTTTAAAAGCTGATGATTTTACAGCAATTATAAAAGCGATTTAGTGGCTAAGACTTGGCAAGAGAAATGAGATTACTCCATTTAGGAGGGCTATAAATTCGAAAGCCCATTGCTGAAAAATTAAGTTGTGTGGTCAGTTTCATAACAAAACAAAGAACAAAAGAGAATTTAGAATAATGGATGCCATTTATATAGAATATAACTTTGAAGTTTCACCCAAAGAACCAGCAACAGAAATTTTAATTGCACAATTAGGGTTTGTAGGCTTTGAAAGCTTTGTTGAGAACAAGAATGGAGTTGCTGCATACATTCAGAAACAAGATTGGAGTACAGAAATCTTGCAAGACGTTTTCGTTTTAAATTCAGGTGAATTTACAATTACCTATGAGCAAAATGAAGTAGCACAGACCAATTGGAATTCGGAATGGGAAAAAAACTTTAAGCCTATTCAAGTAGTAGGAAAGGTAAGTATTAGAGCACCATTTCATGAGAACCCAAACCTTGAGCACGATATTGTGATTGAGCCTAAGATGAGTTTTGGAACGGGGCATCATGAGACTACTCATATGATGATTCAGCATTTATTGGACTTAGATTTAAAAGATAAAAAAGTTTTAGATATGGGGTGTGGAACTGGAATCCTAGCAATTTTTGCAGAGATGAAAGGAGCGAAACCTCTTGATGCTATAGATATTGATAATTGGTGTTATCAAAACTCAGTAGAAAATGCTGAACGTAACAATTGTCATCATATTTCCGTTTATGAAGGAGATGTTTCTTTATTAGAGGGAAGACATTATGATGTGATCATAGCGAACATCAATCGAAATATTTTAGTAGCTGATTTGAAAGCCTATATAGCCTGTTTAAATGCGAACGGAACCTTATTGTTAAGTGGTTTCTATCAGGAGGATATTTCAACGATAGAAGCTGAAGTTACAAAGTATGGTTTGGTCTTTGATTCTAAGATAATACGGAACAATTGGGTTGCATTAAAGTATCAGAAGTAAAAAAAAAATAGTAAATTAGTAATCATGAGTACAAAAGAACAGATACAGGAAGAGGTTGATGTACTAGAAAAGGAAGTAAATCAACATGAAATTGTTTTACACAATGACGAAGTCAATACCTTTGATTTTGTCATAGATTCTTTAATTGATGTTTGCAATCATACTACTGAGCAAGCTGAACAGTGTACTTGGCTGGTTCATTTTAAAGGGAAGTGCACTGTAAAAACAGGAGAGTATAAAGACCTAAAACCTCGCTGCTCTAAATTGCTAAGCTTAGGTTTATCCGCAGAATTAGTATAAAATGGAAAACGTATTTAAGTATTTCGAATTTTCTTCCTTTTTTAAGGACGAATCCAGTTCTTTTTCAGGGAATGAAATAGCTTTGAGTGAATTAAATTCAAAGCATTTTCTCATTTTTGAAAAAGAAGAAGAACAGTATAATCTGTGTGTATCCAAATATAAAAACAAAAGTGAAGTAGGGAGGAAGCCTCCAGAAATACTAGAGTTGATTATAAAGGATTATGATAAAAGTAATCCAGTACATCGTGTCGCAATCAGAAGATATTTAGAATAAGCTCATCCTTAGATGAGTTTTTTTTATCTCTAAATGTGACTTCTTATATAAAGGTGTGTCCTATAAAATAGAAATCAAAAGAGAGATGATACTCGCGAAGAAAAACTTGTTAGTTTGTTGTTTGATGGCACTAGTGCCTGGGTTATTATGGGGACAGGCTGTACCACCTCCTATACCGCCACCACCGCCTCCTGGGTTATCTATTGATCAAGGAACGTATGTTCTTTTAGGAGTGGCATTGGTTTACGGAATTATTCAAATTAAAAAAGCGAAATTTTAATAAAGAGTCCATCAAAAGATATCACAGTACTATTTCTATGAATAGTTTCCTAAGTCCAAAAAAAGCAAGCCTATTAATTTAAGCTTGCTTTTTGTTTGTGTCAAGAACAGAGTTGACTTCGATTTTTCAGGAAAAGCTCGGTTTTGATAATAATACAAACAAAAAAAACGCTCAAGCAAGCTTGGCGTTTTTTCTTATTGAATACTTATTTGTGACCATGACAGGATTCAAACCTGTAACCTCTTGAGCCGTAATCAAGTGCGCTATTCAGTTGCGCCACATGGCCTTTTTTGCGGGTGCAAATATAATAGCTTTCTTTAAATTAAGAAAGGAAAACCGTTTTTTATGCATCTATTTCTTTTTGATAATTCTTTACTAATTCTTCTGCTTTGTCATAGTCTGTATTTAAGATGAATAGCTCCGCAAAATTTAAAGGCCCTCCAAACCCAGATATTCTAGCAGATTCGTCTTGATTTTTATAGATAGATTGAATGCCGTGTTCTTCCAAAATAGATTTAAGTCGTTTTACGATTACTGGACTTCCCGAAAATACTTTAATGTGTTCTTGCGTCATAATGTAAGTTTTTAATCTAATGCATTTAATGTAACATAAGCCCTCCATCCAATAATTGCTAATTGAATTTTTGAGGCTTTTGATAAGTCTAACCTTTTTTTAGTAAAAGAAGGTAGAAGAACTTTGTTAAGTTTGGCTAAGATTTTAAAGAATGACTTCTTCATTTCTGATTGGTTGTTATTCAAATATAATGAAAAAATCAATGCCATTTGGAACGAAGCGTACGCTTCGTTCCTCTTGACTTGGTTGGATAGTAATTTATTTCTTTTTCTCCATCATATTTTTGGCCAATTCAGCACCAATCAATGATTCTAGCAAGCTCCCACTGTTTCCGCTTTTACTTCCTTCAATATATGTTTGAGGTAATTTCAAATCTTTTAATTGTTGAGCAACTCCAACTGCAGTTTTGTAATCCCATTCTGCTTTTTCTTGAGGAGTTAAACCTGCACTTACAAGTTTCGAATTTTCATAGTATTGAGCATCAGCTGCTACTTTTTTACTTTTTGCTTTGTACAATTCAACCTCATATTGTTTTTTCTCTTTAATTAGATTAAACGATGCTACCTTCGCTTCAGTTTCCGCTGCAATGGTTTTTTGAATTTGTACTTTTTCTAAACGAGCTCTTTCTTTCGCTTTTTCAGATTCTCCTTTTGCAACTTCCTTCTTCGCTCTGTAGTACTCTCGTTCTGCTTGTTGTTTTTCAAGTTGCGTTTGAGCTACTTCATTTTTTTGTAAATCTAATCGTTCATCAAAGGACTCCTCCCAATCGATACCCGTTACCTGTGCTTGGTAAATTTTTAATCCATATTGTTTTAATGTGTTCGAATCATCTCTAACAATGTTTCCATCGGAATCTCTTTTGATTCTAAACTTCTTTTGCTTGCTAGATTTCCCTACCTTAATTTTTCTGACTGTAGTAGTGTCTCCAACAATTTCAATTATATTTTCATCTTCATAGTATTGTTCTACTTGATACATTCCGTTTTCTAATTGATCTCTAAAATATCTGTCAAAGTCAGAAGCTTGTCCGGAGATATAATCTTGAGCATCCATTAATTTACAAGTATTCTTTATAGCAGCATCGATGTTTGGTAGTACCCTTCCGAAAATTAGTTTTTCTTCGCTCTTATTTCTATCAGCCATATTTAAGAAAATTTTTTCGTCATTAATATTAACTCCAACAATTACCGAAGTACTTATCTCAGCTTTAATTGCATCGCTGAACTCCCATTTCTGCGCTTTTCTATTATAGATTCCTTGGGCTCCTTTAGGTAAGTCGTCTTTATGATCTACAATAATATCTTTGATTGATATTTCATAGGATAAAGGGATTATTCTACCCCAATATTTAAGTTTAATTCCTTGTGTGGTAATCATTTTGTCTCCACCGCTTAGGTATTGTACTGCATAAGCTGTACCTGCATCGGCGTAAAAGAACATTCCTGATAGTAGGCTCATTACAATTCCTAGTATTGTTAATTGAATACTGCGTGCTTTTGTAATTGAGTTTAAGAATTTGTTAGTTGTAAAAATTGATTTCAAAAGGATTGGTACAATCCCGATAATAATTAATAATATTCCAATAGTTGTTAGCATAGCGTTTTGATTTAATAGTTAATAAATTAAAGTAAGATGTATGAAATTACTGCCATAGTAAATTCAAAAATTTTGAGTGCAAGTGTTATCATTTTATTAGTTTTAGTGATTAAATTATGTGTAATTCTAGAATTGTTTTGTCAATATATATTATTGAAATGGTATCTTCCAAGTAAAAACAGTGAAAAAGATTGAATCAATTTTACATTTAAAAGAGAATTCTTCATTTTAGTTATAAAGTGAAACATGGTTAGCTACAATTAAGTTTCAATATGTAATCAAAAAAGCAATATAACATTACAAAGTGTAATAAAATAAAGGGTTTTTAAGCTTTTTAT
>JAESUF010000260.1 GCA_016763215.1 Flavobacteriaceae bacterium | reverse complement strand
TAAAGTATTTAACAATGTGCTTTCTTTCTTCATTTGAACCATAACTAATATGAGTAACCACCTTTTTGTCTCCATATCCAATGGGGGTAATTCCTTTTTTCCAATGAGAGTTATTGTCAAAATAGGTAAACCAATTATTGTCTAAAGACCCCTCTTCATAGTATAACCATTCTTCTCCAGATTTAATTATTTGATCTTGAGCTTGAATTGTAAACCCAATGAATAAACAAAAAAGAATGGCAATGTTGATTTTAGTCACAATTTTCTCTCTTTGATAGTTGAAGTATAAATATAGTAGTTTTTATTTAGTAAAAAATGTATTGTAGTAGATATGTATATGATTTAATTCGTAGAGGATTAATGGAGTATGGTAATTTTGCATTGTTAATCATATAGAAATTATTAAATGTAATTGTTGGGGGACATTTACTTAATAATTTTAAAAGCCACGAATTTCTCGTGGCTTTTCTTTTTAAAATAAAGATGTTTGATTTGTTTGATGCCGATCAAATAAAGTATAATCAAGTGGAATATATTCTCTGTTTTTTAGGTAGAGCCTTTGGGCTAATTTAAATTGCATCGATATTTGCTCAGCAAACTTTCCTTCACCTCGCATTCTAGTTCCGTACCTACTATCATTTAATGACCCATTGTGACATTCTTCAATTTGATGAAGTATTTTATCCGCTCTATCTGGATATGCTTTCCGAACCCAATCGGAAAATATTTTTCCAATAGCTCCATTCAATCGAACTATTGTATACCCAACAGATTTTGCTCCTAGTTCAGCAACAGTTTTAACCAACCGGAGAATTTCATGGTTGTTAATTGCTGGAATAATCGGTGCCATCATCACATTTACAGGAATACCATTTTCAGAGAGCACCTTTACCGTTTCTAATCGTTTCTTTATCGTTGTTGTTCTAGGCTCTAACGTTCTACGAGTTTCTTCAGAGAGCGATGTGATTGAAATATTGACATGAATAAGGTTCATAGAAGCCATTTCTTTAAGGATGTCGAGGTCGCGTAAAATCAATGCGTTTTTAGTAATCATACTACAGGGGTGTTTTAGCTTTAATAAAACCTTTAGCATGCTTCTGGTTATCTCTAATTTTTTTTCAATGGGCTGGTAACAATCTGTGTTTCCTGAGAACATAATTCCCGCAGGTTTCCAGTTTTTGCTCTTTAGCTTTGCTTCTAATAATTCTGCAGCATTGGATTTGTAGAGTATTTTCCGTTCAAAATCCAAACCTGCTGAGTAGCCCCAATATTCATGTGTATTTCTCGCATAACAATAAATACAACCATGTTCGCAACCTTGATAGGGATTCATTGAATAGATCAATCCGATATCTGGGCTCGTGACTTTATTGATAATTGTTTTTGGGAAAATTTCTAAATACGAAGTTTTATTTGAATCAGCAGTATCTCCTTCTTTCTCGCAATAATTAAGAAAGTCGTCTCGGATGATATGTTCATGTTGTAAAAATCGATTGTGGGTGTTCAGTTGCGCACCTCGTCCTTTAATGGTTTCCATATATAATGCAGTAAAAAGTTAGAAGACAAACGAGAACGCGATTGAAGTTCGACTCTCAAAGTTTGAAGTACTAAAGTTACATTAGAAAATTGATAAAAGAAAGAGTGTTGATCAATTTACTTTTGATCAGCTAACATTTTTTTAGCTTGTACTACATGCCTCTCATTGTGGTAAATTACAAAACGCAAGGTGTCACCTAACCGAAACTTTAGGAATGGAATTGTCGTTGAGGTTTTTGTTTTTGTTAAATTTTTCTCTTTGCTATTTTTTAAGAGTGTTAAAAATTCTTTCTGCTGATCAATAAAAGTATCCAGCACCTTTTCTTTGGTGAGTTTGGAATGAATAGGGTTTTTACTTTTAAAAGTCTTCATTGTTTTCATGCCAACTTTTGGGAGCATGCTCAACGCAAATTTATTCCCTAGATACCCGCTTTTGAATTCTGCTGAATTTGGTAACCTTGAGGTAGTTACTCTTTGTTGAATCTCAGGGATGTAAAAATGTCCATACAAATTCAAATGCTCTAAACATTCTAAAACACTCCAAGCATCTACATCAGATTTCCTGTTTAGCTCATGATGAGGTTTGTCTTTTAGAAAATTTGCATACGCAAGATGTGAGTTTACTTTTTCTGTTAATTCAAGAATGAGTTGTAATGAATTGATTTTCATCTTAAGGTTTGTTTGAAACAAAATTCAGTAAATAAATCCTAAAAAAGATTGATTTCAATCAACGTTTTTTAAAATACGTGATAAGGTCTCTGGAGTCATTCTCAAATAAGAAGCGATGTGTTTTTGAGGGATTTCTTGAAACAATTGTGGACTCCTTTTAAAGACTCGTTCAAATCTCTTTTGGGGAGAGTAGGTGATAAGATCTATCTCACGTTCTATTTGTTGGTAAACAAAACTTTGTAATAGCTCATTCCACAATTCTTTGTATTCAGCTTTAGAATTGATGAAATTTAAATAGTCCTGTTTAGAGATGACTTTGAGTTGACATTTTTTAATTGCTTGAATATAAAAAGAAGTGGGTTTTTCCGTTAGGAAACTATCTAAAGCTGTAATAATAGAGTTCTTGTAACCAAAACGAATGGTATGCTCTTCAGTTTCATCTTCAATAAAAACACGTAAACTACCTTCTTCGACCAAGTACAAGTTTGTATGAACACTGTTTTTTTGAACTAAAAATTCATTTCTTTTAAGTGTAGTGGTGCTAGACCAATGAGGTTGCAGTTCATTTATTAATGACTGAAGGATACTCATTATTAATGTTCTCTTCGTGTTTTATTCAACAAATAAAAATCAGCCAAGACCAAAGCTGTTAGTGCTTCAACAATTGGAACAGCTCTTGGAACCACACAAGGATCATGACGACCTTTGCCCATAATTTCAGTTTCTTCACCTTCAGAGTTAATGGTAGGTTGATTCTGCATAATGGTTGCAACAGGTTTAAAAGCGACTCTAAAATAGATGTCCATTCCGTTGCTAATGCCTCCTTGTACACCCCCTGAAAGGTTGGTTTGTGTAGTGCCGTCTGCATTAAAAATATCGTTGTGCTGACTTCCTTTCATTTTTGTTCCTTCAAAACCGCTTCCAAATTCAAATCCTTTTACGGCATTTAAAGACAACATGGCCTTTCCTAACTCGGCATGAAGCTTATGAAAAATAGGTTCGCCCAAACCAATAGGAACGTTTTGAGCAACACAGGTAATGGTACCACCAATTGTATCTCCTTGTTTGCGAATCTCTTGAACTTTTTCAATCATTCTCTCTGCCATCTTCTCATCTGGACAACGAATAATATTCGACTCTGTTTTTGAAAAATCAAGCTGACTATAATCATTCGGCATTTCAATTTCTCCAACTGAAGAAGTAAAAGCATTGATGGAGATATGTGAAATTAATTGTTTTGCTAAGGCTCCTGCTGCTACCCAATTGGCGGTTTCACGAGCTGAAGAACGTCCACCACCACGATAATCTCGAATACCGTACTTTTTATCGTAGGTAAAATCGGCATGAGAAGGCCTATATGTATTGGTGTTGTGCGAATAATCTTTTGATTTCTGATTGGTGTTCTTAATCATAAAACCAATAGAAGCACCTGTGGTTTTTCCTTCAAAAATACCAGAAAGAAATTCTACAGTATCCGGTTCTTTACGTTGGGTTACAATTTTAGATTGCCCTGGTTTTCTTCGATCCAATTCAGCCTGAATAGCATTCAAGTCTACGTCTACACCCGCAGGGAACCCATCAATAACTCCGCCGATAGCAATACCATGAGACTCCCCGAAGGTAGTTAGCTTTAAAAGATTTCCAAACGAATTAAATGCCATTAAAAAAGTGCTAAAAATTGGTCAGCTAAGATAGTGTAAAAATTAGGAAACCATAGTTTGATTGCCATGACTAAGACCATCACAATTAAAAACTTTTTAACGAGTCCGTCACCTTTGTTTACAGACCACCTGCTCATAATCCAACCGCCAGTAGCATTTCCAATAGAAAGTACGAGTCCGTATTTCCAATGAATAGCGTCGTTATAGGCAAATACAGCAACGGCAGCAAAAGAATAAATCAAGGCAACAAAAACCTTGATGGCATTGCTTTTTACCAATGAATAGTGGTTGATACTCGATAAGGCCAATAGGATGATGAATCCGACTCCTGCTTGAATAAAACCGCCATAAATTCCGACAAAGAAGAAGGCAATGATTCCTAGCCAAAAGTGTTTTCCCGTAATTCTCACCATAAGGTCTTTGGCAGAAGTTTTTGGTTTGAATATCATGTATATGACAATCAGTACCATAATTACTCCCAAAATCTTATTGAATACATCACCTTTGATATCAACGGCTAAAAATGCCCCGATGATCGCTCCAATCAATGCAGAGAGGGCTAAATATATACTATAAGGAAAGGCGGAAACTCCTTTGCTTTGAAAGCCTTTTACTGCAAATATATTCTGAACAATAATGGCAATTCTATTGGTTCCATTAGCAACATTTGGAGGTAGACCTAGAAAAATTAAGAGCGGCAAGGTGAGTAGTGAACCACCTCCGGCAAGAACATTAATAGCTCCAGCAATAAGTCCAACAAAGACTAAAAACAGATATTCTAACACGGTTGAATGTATTGACTGTAAAAGTATTACAAAACGCATAAAATAAGAGAAGAAATAAACGATTAAAAAAACAGAAAATACTTTTAGAAAACGAAAAAGCTTTCTATATTTGCACCCGCTATAAGGGAAACTAATTAGCACGACCGGAGAAATGGCAGAGTGGTCGAATGCGGCAGTCTTGAAAACTGTTGACTGTTACAGGTCCGGGGGTTCGAATCCCTCTTTCTCCGCTAAAAGCCTTGTAATCG
>JAESUF010000259.1 GCA_016763215.1 Flavobacteriaceae bacterium | reverse complement strand
GACCAGTTACCAAGTTGCCATCTGTGATAAGATAGGAGGTGAAATCATTGCCTTTACTATAGATACCTCCTAATTCTTTTAGTTTGGTTTCTAAAAGGAAAGGTACAACTTCTTGGGCACCGACTGCAACCTCTTCTGAATTTGAAAATGATGTTATTTTTTTTCCTTTTACAAAAGGTTCTCCTTTGCTATTTATAGCGTCAACTAAAACTGCAACACCATGACATAGTGCACCAATAGTCTTATCCTGAACGATGAATTCATTTAAAAGTTTAGTTAATATTTTATTATTAACGAAGTCCCACATTGGCCCATGACCACCTGGAAAATATATTTGGTCATAATTCTCACTATTTAACTTATTAAGTTTTAAACTATGATTAAGATGATCCATGGCGATGGGATCGTTTTTAAACTGAATCGTATCTTTAGTTTCCCATTCTGGTAGTTCACTTGTTGGATCAATTGGAATTTCCCCTCCTTTAATCGATGCAATGTCAATATCAAATCCTGCATTTTTAAAAGTATAATATGGAGTTGCTACTTCTTCAAACCAAACTCCAGTTTTTAATCCTGAATTACCCAATTCATCATGAGATGTAGTAATAAATAGCACTTTTGATTTTCTCATTTCTTATAATTTTAAATTAGTTTTATCATTTCAATAGCCACTCCAGATGCGGATGCCGGGTTTTGACCAGTCACTATATTTCCGTCTACAACAACATAGGATTCAAAAGGTGACGTATGCGAAAATATTGCCCCTTGTTTTATCAATTCTTTATCAAGCATAAACGGAATTACATCTCCTAATAAATGGGTATCAATAACCTCCTCTGCTTTGGTAAACGAATTAATTTTTTTTCCTTCTAATAAGTTACTACCGTCCGATAGAATAACATTGAGTAAAGCACTTGGTCCGTGACATACTGCACCTATAACATTTTTATTTTCATAGGCTTCTTTAATGGTTTTTTTAACCAATGGATTATCGACCATATCTGTCATTAATCCTAAACCTCCTGGAAAGAAAATGGCATCATAAGCAGAGATGTTAACGTCTTCTAATTTATGACTAAAATTAAGTCTCTTAAACCCGTTACTTTCTTTAAATTTCTTACTGGATTTTTGAGATGAATCATAGCCCACAAATGGAGGGGCTCCACCAAGAATACTTGAAAAATCAACAGTATATCCTTTGTTCGTAAATTCAAAATAAGGGTCGGCTATTTCCGAAAATTCATATCCTGCAGCGTGTTTTCCCGTACCTGTTATATTAGTACTTGTTACAATAAAAAGTATGTGTTTCATTTTTAATGTTTTGATTTGATAAAATAACCTTGAACAGTTAGGTCAAGGTTATTTTAGTTTGAATGTGGGTTATAATTATCCTTTGCTAATTTCTGCACCTAATTCTTCATTCGTCATTGCTTTACCATTCAAATTCCACCCACCATCTACAGAATGAAGAACATTTACGTAGATATTGTCTTTCGGTTGTGTTTTTCCTGATAATTGATGAATAATTTCAGTTGCATCTGCAAAAAATTGTTTCTGAACATCTCTATCGGCAAGTGCAAATGATGGAACTTTCCATTCAACCCATGCTCCAGAAAATTCTTTTCCACCTGAAAAAGTTGAACTTTTAGGCAGTACTGATACAGTAGCAGTTATGTTTGGTGTCATTACTTTATTTCCTGTTAAGTTGTGATTTTTCAAGAAAGCATCAGTAATTTGTGCTACAGCTTCTTTCTCTTTTCCGATTGGCAAAACACCTTCAGTTAATGTCAATGTTAATGGCATAATATATTAATTTTAAATTGTGAACTTCGATGTTCAACAACAAAGCAAATTTGCGATATAACTAAAGCGTTAATGTTGTCTTATGACAATGGTTTACGATATATCCAATGTTATAAAATTAAGTTGAAGCCATGTTCTTTCTTACAATTTCTCTGAAGCCTCTATTAATAGATTTAAGTTCATCTCCTATATATGCCCACTTTCTTTTATGTGCTTGGTACTATAATAAGATGGAAACATCTTCAATTAATTTGTTTTTTGTGGTTATATTCTCTGCAACTTACTATATGTCTGAATTGCCACTCGTAAAGTCAAAAATCATATTACTTTATAAATATTTATTTCCTAATTAATTTAAACCAATAAACCTACTTATCAACAACGTTGTTAAGTAGGTTTAAAATAAGCTCCTTTTTTTATTTGACTTAGGAAACACTTATCAATGCGTTTGCAAGTTCTTCAGGTGTTGTTACTAAGGGAACATGACCTGTATCTAAAAGTACCGACTCTGTAATTCCAGTCTCTTTTTGTAACATTCTTTGTGCATTTAGACTCAGTACACGGTCATGTTTTGTTTCGATATATGCTTTTGGAACGCTACCAAAATTCTTTTCTGTAGTCTCTACAGACTCAAAGAAAGGTTTTGTTGCTTGCTCAACTAATTGTGGAATTACTTCATCAATTTGTGCATCAGTTGCTCCTCCGAAAACGATATTTTTAATGGTTTCTCTATTCATGGTTGCACTACTTTGGTCATCAGAAAATATTAAATTGGCAAGAAATTCACTTTCTTTATCTTCTTCAAATATTTTAATTGCTGGCTTACCATTATAAGGAACAGCAGATGCAATAAAAATTAATTTTTCTATTTTTTTTGGCACTTCTTCCGCAACTTTTGAAATTACATAACCAGCAAAACTATGTGCTACTAAAACTACTGGATCAGAAAATTTATCTAATTCCGTTTTAACTCTATTAGCATAAAGACCTAAATTAATTTCAGAAATAGGTGTTTTATCATCACCATGACCAGGAAGATCTATAGAAATTACTGTATTACCTTTTCTCTCTAAAAATTCGGTTGTTTCTTTCCACGCCCAAGCACCTTCCCAGGCTCCATGAATTAATAAAAATGTTTTTGATGTGCTCATAATTTATATTTTTAACTTGCAAACTTTATTGTTTAACAATAGTTCAAAATTGCGAAGTATTTAAAATTTTAATGTTGTCTTATGACAATGGTTTAACAACTTTAGATTTTGAGGCCTTACTTCTTGTTATGAGCATCCCTATAATAATAAATAAGCCTCCAACAAGATGATACATGTGCAAGCTTTCGTTAAAAAAGATAGCGAGTACTGCTGCTGATAACGGAACAATATTCATATAAATTCCTGCTTTATCTGCGCCAGTAATCTGAACTCCTTTTTGCCATAAAAAATAGGCTAGTGCTGTGCCTAGGCATCCAATTCCAAATACAGCCATCCAATAACCATATGTGTGTGTTATTACCAGTGCCATTCCCCTAATTGGTAATAAGATCAAGAAACCTATCAGACAACATGTACTCGTTAAAAGTGTGAAATTTAAATTTGAAATTGTT
>JAESUF010000258.1 GCA_016763215.1 Flavobacteriaceae bacterium | reverse complement strand
TCGAATTTTTTTTTCAATATTGTCAATGTTTACAGGCTCTCCTTCCATCTGTAATTTTTCAGCCGTGGTCTTTGCTTCAGGCAGTAAAACCCATAAGATGATATACAAAAGCAAACTAAATCCACCACCAATAAAGAATAAGATAAATGCGAGTCGAATCCAGATAACATCTACATCAAAATAATGTGCAATTCCTGCAGCTACTCCACCTAAGAACTTATCGTCACCATCTCGATACAATTTCTTGCCAGAAGATCTTTGTTTTCTCGAGTATGTTTGTTTGGTTTCTGTATATCCTTCTTCACTTTCAGCATAGTCTTCAGGTTCTCCCATTATCTTAATAACATCGCTTATGTCTTGTTCATTTACAACTTGACGAGCATCTGTAATTTTTTCTGACAATAGTTCACTAATTCTGGTTTCTATATCAGAAATAATTTCGTTTTTTCCTTGAGGATCATCACTTAATGATTTCGAAATTGCGTCTAAATACCTTCTTAATCTCTTATAGGCGACTTCGTCTATATGGAAAAAGTATCCTCCTAAATTTATATTTATTGTCTTATTCATCTTTAGTTGATTTTTTGCTTGTTACTTGGTTTACAGCGTTAATTAAATTACTCCATGTTTTGTTTAACTCTTTTAAGAACATGTTTCCGTTTTCTGTTAAAACGTAGTATTTTCTTGGCGGTCCAGAGGTAGATTCTTCCCATCTGTAAGATAACAAGCCTGCATTTTTCAAACGTGTTAACAATGGATATATAGTTCCTTCTACCACAATCATCTCTGCACTTTTTAGCGTTGAAAGAATCTCTGAAGTATAGGCATCACCATGCTGTAAAATGGATAAGATGCAATACTCCAGCACTCCTTTACGCATTTGTGCTTTTGTGTTTTCTATTTTCATCTATAGTGTGGTTTTTATTTAATAAATTTTATTGTCAAAGGATATTTGTATGCTTCTCCTTTGTTCGCTTTTATGGCTGCTAGTATAATTAGTGCAATTTTTATCAATCCGATAATTCCTGCAAAAGAAGCAAATCCAACCAATCCGAAGAGACTCCCAAAACCAAGGTCAAAATCCCATTCGTGATTGAAACTATGATTCCATCCATTAAATATATTTCTGATAAAGAAAGGAATAAAGGTTAAGCCAATAATGAACATATATAAACTATAACTGAGATTAAAGTTAACGGCTTCTTTTCCTTGATCATCTAAAAACTGACTTCTGTCTTTTAAAGTTTGCCATACAATTGAAGGAGTAATAATACTTCCGAATGGAAATAAGAACCCCGCAAAAGCTGAAATATGAATTAAGAAAGCATTGGTATTTTCGTTGTTTTGTGCCATGATTAATTATTTGTATAATACTGTACTATGCAAATATATGGCTAAAAGATAGTATTATGCAAAACATAGTACTAAATTTAACTAATTTTAACATTTGAATGAATTCTAAGTAGGTCGAAAAATATGGTTATCTTGTGAACTTAATTTCCTTTTTATGAAGATTACGCCTAGTAAAATCAATACTTTTATGTTGTTTAAATTGCCTCTTGCTTACTTTGGAGGTGTACGTGTTGTTTCAGTTTCTGAAAAGACAGTAATAGTACGTATTAGGCATCGATGGATTAATCAGAATCCTTTTAAATCGATGTTTTGGGCAGCTCAAGGGATGGCGGCGGAAATGTCTACCGGTGTATCTGTGATGAAGGGAATACAAGATTCTGGAAGAAAAGTATCGATGTTGGTTACCAACCAAAAAGGGAACTTTACAAAAAAAGCAATCGGAAAGATTCGTTTTGAATGTCATGACGGAGACCTTGTAATCAATGCAATCAATAAATCGATTCAAACAGGCGAGGGGAGCGTAATAACCATGAAATCTGAAGGCATTAATGAAGAAGGTGTTTCTGTTTCTAATTTCGAATTTGAATGGAGTTTAAAAGTAAAGGCTTAATTTTTTGCTCTAGAATACACTTCTTTATTCTGAGTTTATAATTACTATTCAAAATGAGATACCAGTAAGATGTTTACTCAAAAACAGTACTGTGTGAATTTATTACACCTTATTTTTCCCTTTTAAGACTTTTTTTTCCCTTTCAATAACTTCAATTTTCCTAAACAAGAGTTACTTCGTTCCTTTATACTGTCATTAGAAAATACTTGAATTATTTTTTAACTAATGACAAGGTTGTTTAACAAAGAAAACAGTATCGCCGTGGTACACCTGAACGGCGATCTGTTTTTAAAACCAAGTTTATTGAATGTTTATAAGAACGTATAAAGTAAAAGGAGAAGATGTAAATGATTTTATGGTGATGCAAAATTTCGCTTACCTTACGTATTCCTCAAAATTATTAGGAGTTTATTTACTTGAAAAAGGGTACTCTCAAGTAATGTTGAATTCCTTAAAAATAGGTTGGCAAAAAAATAATGATCGGTTAGTTAATAAAAAAAGATTGATGTTTACAGAATCTTTTTCTATTCACCTAAATTTTTCAGAAACGAGTATGAAAGAGAATAAAATGACTGTTCTTGTCGATTTCTATAATGCTAAAAATGAACTCTGTGCTACTCTAATAACCGAATTACAATGGTTTGATTACAATGCTTGGGAAATTATATCGCCCCCAAAAAAAATAGCACAACACTTTTTAAGTCAAAAAGAGTTTAGAAGAGCTGTATAAAGGAAATCAATTGTTTACTGTTCATTTTTTTTAATATCAGCAATAAACTTCTGTAACTTCTTACCGTACAATGAATTCTTAACATTGTCACTGAGTGTATTTTGTATGGTGTCTAAGATTTTAATATTGGCATCAACCAAATCGGTAATGGTAATAAATGCTGAAGCTTCAGCATCTGGATGTGTAAGTGCAAAATTTGCAGAAAACAAATATCTTTTTCTTAGTAATTTGTCAGAGATCTTTCTGAGTGAGTCAGATTCTTTGATATTATTCTTTAGTTGAGCGTTGAAGTTCGCTTCTATTAAATCTAATTGTTTATTTTGAAATTTTTTCGTCATTCTTTCATAGTCTTCCATGACCTTTTGGTTTTTTGACCCCTCGATCTTAGTACCAACTCCAAAATTATTCACATTATCATTGATCGTAATTGTTCCTTTTTCTCCAAAAAATCGAACTCTTTTTACAGTTGTTTTATCATCAAATGCGAGATAATACATTTCTGGAGATTCAATATTATCACTTAATATAAAAGTACTTTTCCCTAAGAGTGTAATAGAATCAACAGAAGTAACTAAACTATCTTTCATCTTCTGTAAGTACAAAGTACCTTTCTTTAACCCTTTAATCTGACCTTGTACAATCATATTTCCTTGCTCTTTTTCTTTAGAACAAGCAGCAATTAATAATAGTAAGCCAATGACAAATACTTTTTTCATAATCTTTGAAAACTTTAGGCTGCAAATATGCAGATTTCTACTATACTTTTGAAGCTACTTCCATTAAAATTGTACATAAAATAGCGCCATATGTTCCGACTACATATCCAAATACGGCTAATAGGACACCTACGGTAGCTAAAGAAGGGTGAAAAGCAGCTGCTACAACTGGAGCAGAGGCTGCACCTCCAACATTAGCCTGACTAGCAACAGCTAAAAAGAAGTAAGGAGCTTTAATCAGTTTAGCTACTAAGATTAGTAAACCGGCATGTATTGCCATCCAAACCACTCCAATAGCTATAAGACCAGGGTTTTCAGCAATTCTACCTAAGTCCATCTTCATACCAATAGTAGCTACTAAAATGTAAATAAAAATAGTTCCAATTTTACTAGCTCCGGCTCCTTCATAATTTTTGGCTTTGGTAAAAGATAGCGTTATTCCAATAATAGTAGCAATGGTTATCATCCAAAAGAATTTTGAACCGAAAGATGATAACGCAGAAGATTTATCTGCCACAGCGGCTACACTTTCTTTTAAGAAGGATGAAATTAAATCAGCTCCAAAATGGGCAACTCCAACAGCTCCAAAAACTAGAGCCAACATTATCATATAATCTGTTAAAGAAGGATTTCTTTTTACCTTATCAGCAAAAGAACTCACTTTTTCTTTTAAGGACTCTATAGCAGAAGTATCAGCTTTTAACCATTTGTCAATTTTATTTTTCTTTCCAATCCCAATTAAGATAAGTGCCATCCATAAGTTGGCAACAACGATATCTACTAATACCACGCCTCCATATTTGTCGGGGTTATATTCATAAATTTCTAACATAGCAGCTTGATTTGCGCCACCACCAATCCAACTTCCTGCTAATGTAGATAGTCCTCTCCAAATAGCATCAAAATCATTTCCTCCAACTGTTTCTGGTGAAACCAGAGAAATTAATAAAATAGCAATGGGACCACCAATGATAATTCCAACAGTACCAGTAAAAAACATAATTAACGCTTTAGGTCCTAGACTAAAAATCGCTTTTAAGTCAATACTTAAAGTCAATAAAACTAGGCATGCGGGCAATAAATATCTACTAGCGATATGATACGTTTGAGAAGTGTTGTCTGAAATGATTCCTAGCGAATTAAAAATGGAAGGAATTAGATAGCACATTAAAAGTCCTGGAACAATCTTGTAAAATTTAGACCAGAAACCTGATGTTTTTGATTCTGTATAAAAAACGAACCCAAGTGAAATCATTAAAATTCCAAATACAATTGCGTCATTGGTAAAAAGTGGCTGCTCCATTAATTTTTGATTTTTGCTAAAGTAAGAAAATCAAGGCATAAAAAAAGCGGAGTGTTAACTCCGCTTCTATTTTTAGTGTTTCTTAATCTCCTTAAAAGGGGAGATACTAATGTTTTCTACTTTTGCTTTGTAGTCTTTCCAATCTTTATCGAAGAAATCATTCGATTTTTTAATGGCTGCATTCATGGCATCTTTGTATTGTTTAATTAATTGACGCTCTGTATTGGTTAAAGTTCCAAACCTGCTTCCTACATACCTTCTTGCAGAACCGAAACGCTGAGTTACCGTTACTTCCGGATTTCTAGTAATTCCTTGTCTTTTGTCAACTTTACCTAAGAATACTGCAATAATACTATCAATACTTTTTACAATTTTAGAAGAAGCTTTGATTTGATCTTTGTACTTCTTTTTATCTTCTTTAGATAATTTAGACTTAAACCCACTGGCAATATTTTTACTTTCAACCAGTTGTTTTACAACATCGGCCATAAGTTTTTGGTCTTTTTCCATCTCTTTGCTAGCATTGTAAATTTCATTGATGGCAGCAGTAGACATTTTTAGTCGTGGATCGAACTCAACTGTAATAGTAGATTCAGAAGTTTGATCGCCAAAAGACATTTTTAAACGATAGGTTCCTGGTTTTACACCAACTCCTCCTGGCTCGTTACGTTGCTTTCGAATTCTTCTCGAAGGCCTTGCAACTCCTTTCTCATCCATAAACCAATAAGTTCTATGAATCCCATTCTCTTTAGGTGCTTTTCTTTTTAAAGTACGAATTAAACGTGTTCCGTCATAAATTTCTAGTTTAATAGAATCCCATTTTATTTTATTTTCTTCTTTCTTTATTTTAGGTTCCTCGACTTTTTTATTCTTTTTACCTCTTCTTCTCTTTTTCTTCTTGCCTTTAGTCTCGTCTTTTTCCTTCTTTACTTCTGGGCGATTGATATAGTAAGAAATCATAGCACCAAAACGCCTGTTTTCTCCATTGTATAATGCATCTCCTCCAAATCTACTTCCCGTAGGTTGCTGGTATGCAGCTTGATATGCGGTAGGAGGGTTGAACAGGTGTAAGTTTTTAGTCAGTACATTTCCAGTAGCCAATGCACGCAATGGTCTGATGTCATCTAAGACCCAGGCAGCTCTACCAAAGGTTCCAATAACCAAATCATGTTCTCTAGGCTGAATTACTAAATCTTTTGTTGAAACAGTAGGAAAACCAGAAGTCCATTTAATCCATTTATTTCCTGCATCCAATGAAACATATAAACCATCATCGGTTCCTAAGAATAATAAATTCGCATTGATAGGGTCTTCTACAATACTTAGTGTGTAGCTTTTTACATCTTTTTCATCAACAATTCTTGTCCAAGTAGTACCATAATCTTTTGTTCTGTAGGCATAAGGTGTGTAGTTGAAACGTTTATAATCATTTGCAATCAATAAAGCTTCTCCTTTGTTTTTATTGGAAGCTTTAATTTGTACGATCCAGCTTCCAGCAGGTAATCCAGAAATATTTTTGCTAACATCTGTCCAGTCGGTTCCTCCGTTTTGAGTAAAGTGAACACGGCCATCATCTGTTCCAGCCCACAGCATATCTTGTTCAACAGGAGAAGGTTCAATTACTAAAATAGTTGTATGATTCTCTGCACCTGTAGCGTCCATTGTGAGTCCGCCACTTTCTCCTTGCTTTTGTTTTTCCTTATCGTTGGTAGATAAATCTGAAGAAATTATTTTCCAAGTCAATCCTTTGTCTGTCGATTTATGCACAAACTGACTTCCAAAATAGATCGTACTATTATCGAAAGGATCTATGTTAATTGCTGAATTCCAATTAAAACGTAATTTTACATTTGGATCTGGGTGCGTAGGCTTTACTCCATAATTGTTTCCAGTTACATGATCGTATCTACTTACAAATCCTTGCTGACTCATAGACCATCCGTAACGCGAATCGTCTTTGTCTGGAACCACATCAAACCCATCGCCAAAACTAATCTCTTGCCAATATGAGTTTCTAATTCCTTGTGCTTTCCATACATAAGCAGGACCTCTCCAAGAACCATTGTCTTGCATTCCTCCATAAACATTGTAAGGGTATTCATTGTCTACATTAATGTGGTAAAATTGAGCGACAGGTAAATTCCCAACAAAACGCCAAGTTTTTCCTTTGTCTTTAGTAATGTTCATTCCTCCGTCATTCCCGTCGATCATAAATGATCCATCTTTTGGATGTATCCACCAAGCGTGGTGGTCTGGATGAACACCGTTGTTTGCTCCGTAAGCGGGCATTAATTGTTTGAAGCTTTTCCCTCCGTCATCTGAAACATTTATATACGTAAATACAGTATATAGTCTATTCTCATTCTGTGGATCAACATAGATTTCTGAATAGTAAAAAGGTCTGTTTCCTATTCCTGCTTTGTCATTAATTTTTCGCCACTTAAAACCACCATCTTCACTTTTGTATAGTGCGTTCTTCTTTGCTTCTACCAAAGCATAAATTGCATTTGGATTGCTTCTAGAAATAGCAACTCCAATTCTTCCCAAATTCCCTTTAGGAAATCCTTCTTTGTCTGTTATTTTTTTCCAAGTATCACCTCCATCATGAGTAATATATAAACCACTTCCTTTTCCACCAGACTTAAAGAACCACGGGTCACGTTTGTGTTCCCACATGGTTGCAATTAATTTGTTTGGATTAGAAGGGTCCATCACCAAATCTGCAGCTCCAGTTTTTACGTTATTGTATAAAATTTGTTTCCAAGACTTTCCGCCATCGGTTGTCTTATAAACACCTCTTTCTTTGTGTTCACCCCAAGGAGATCCAATTGCACCAACATACACAGTATTTGGGTTTGTAGGATCTACAATGATTCTATGAATATGGCGTGTTTTTTCAAGTCCCATCGATTTCCAAGACTTTCCGCCATCTAAAGACTTATAGATTCCATAACCTCCATTTAAACTGTTACGAGGATTTCCTTCTCCTGTACCTACCCAAATAACGCTTGGATTGGATTGTTGAATGGCAACAGCTCCGATAGAAGCAGTTACTTCTTTATCAAAAAGAGGTTCCCATTTAATTCCACCAGAAGTAGATTTCCAGAGACCACCAGAAGCGGTTCCTACGTACATAATATCTGGGTTTGAGGTAACTACATCAATAGCGGTAACACGACCACTCATTCCACCCGGACCAATGTTTCTTGGTTTCATATTCTTAACCAAGTCCATTGAGAATTCTTGAGAGAATAGGGTAATTGATGCTAATAGAAATAGCGAGGTAATGAATTTTTTCATTGTGTGTAAATTGTTAGTTGTTAAGAAAACCTTAAAGGTACAAGTTACATTAATTAAAAAATCTTAAAAAAATCTTAAAGAAAAAGAGTTATTCGTTAGTTTCAATAAGTACAGGTGTGTTTTTCATATTGGGTAAACTCCATTGAGCTCCCTACACACCTTCATAGGTTATTTTGAGCTTTATTTTATTTGAAGTAAAGAAATTATTAAACAGTTCTATCGCTTTAGGATTAATTCATGAAAAATAGCATTAAAATTTAATCTATTCTTATTCTTAATAAGTACATTTTTTTATAAAACAATGATTATTAGATCAATACTTGTTTAAGTTCAACGCAAGCTGTATCGCCAGAAAATCATAGGACAGGATTTTACTATTTTTTGAATTTAATGTTGTAGATTGTATGAACGATAAGGTCCCCAAGTCTTTTGTTTCATTCATATCTCATAAATAAATAACACAATTAGTTCGCTGATTAGTGTATGTTTTATAGGTTACAATTTGTTTTCTAACAAATTGTAAGTATAATTTTATGCATAAAATTAACGTTAATTTTTTGTGTAAAAATGAATAGGTAATGAAAAAAAAATATCCCCAATTTTTATTTTTTATCTTGTTGAGTGTAAGTGTTTTTTCTCAAAAACAATTAGATTCTTTGAAACAATACTATCGGTTGGAAGTTTCTGAAGATGAGAGATCGAGACTAATAAATAACAATGTTCTTACCCCATTGAGAAGAAAAGGTTCAGATTCTGTGTTATATGTGACACAGCAAAATTACTCATTAGCAAAAAGAACTAAAAACCGGGAAGCGATTGCAAATGCAGAAGCAGCTATGGGAGCTACTTATATAGAAGCTAAGAATTTTGCAGCTGCTTTGCGCTTTTATTATTCTGCTTTAAAGGGGTATGAAATCGTTGGAAACAAGAGCAAAGTTGCACGGAGTTATTTATCTATAAGCTCTGTCTATCAAGCAATGGAAGATTTTAAAAATGCTTTTGACTTTATTAATGAAGCATTACGACTTAAAGAAAGCATGGGTGAAAAAGATAGAGTTTACTACGGAGCTTTAATTCACCAAGCGAATACCGCTTTAGTACTCAAAGATTACGAAACGAGTTTTAACAATAGTAGAATAAGTTTAAAGTATTTTAGTGATGAACCTTATATCAGAGTAATGATTGAAAATAGCACAGGGTTTTATTATAATGAATTATTTAAAGAACCTAATGTAGATAGCCTTATTGCAAAACTCAACATTCAGAAGAAGCAACAATTATTAGATAGTTCTCTATACATGTATAATAAAGTATTGAAAACCGCAAAAATTTCAAAAAATCGTCAAATGATAGCTTATGCCAATTTTGGACTAGGAGAAAATGAGTATTTAAATAAAAACTATGCAGAAGCAATACAATATTATAAAAAGTCTAATTCAATATCTCAAGAGTTTAATAATAATAACTTTGATTTATTAAAAAGATGTTATGATGGACTATATCTTTCGTTTTCATCATTAGGAAACTATGAAAAGGCATTGACGAATTATCAAAAATTTGTAGCGCAAAATAAAAAAATACAAAGCGACGAAAATAAAAGAGCGCTCTTTAAGCAGAACCTGGTTTATGAACATGAAAAAGAATTGCAGAAAAAAGAAGATGAAATTAAAGAGCAAAATAGATTTATTGTCTTAGGATCTTTAAGCTTTGTGGGTTTATTAGTTATTATATTGCTATTTATTAAAAGGAGGAGGTTATTAAAAGAAAAGAAATTACAACAACAATTCTCTCAAGATTTATTAATGACACAAGAAAAAGAACGCAAACGATTCTCAGAAGATTTGCATGATGGATTAGGTCAAAGTTTATTGTTGGTGAAAAGTCAGATTTCATTAAAAAATTATGAAAAAAGCAAGGAGCTTATTAATAGTTCTATAGAAGAAATGAGGACAATTGCTAAAGTTTTATACCCTTTTCAGTTAAACGATGTGGGAATTAGCATTGCTTTAGAAAATTTAGTTTTACAGTTAAATGACAATTATAAAGACCTGTTGTTCTTTGCAACCATAGAAGATATTGCAGGTAAACTAACCGATTTACAGGAAGTTAATGTGTTTAGAATTGTGCAAGAATGTTTGTCTAATGTGATAAAACACTCAGGAGCAGACATTGTGAAAGTTAGTTTAACTTTAGAAAAAAGTGAAGTAGAAATACTGATTGAAGACAATGGAAAAGGGTTTAATTTTTCTAAAAAATACTACACATCAGATACACTAGGTTTAAAAACAATTCAAGAGCGTACATCGTTTTTAAAAGGCTCTTTAAAAGTAGATTCTAAAGAAGGATCGGGAGCTGCTTTTTTAATTAAATTCCTCATTGCTTCATGATAAAAATTTTTATTGCTGACGATCACCCAATATTAATGTATGGTTTAGTAGGTTTAATTGAAGATTTAAATCACACAGTTGTGGGAACTGAAAACAATGGGCAATCTGCATTAAATTTCATACTTAAACACGAACCAGACATTGCAATTTTAGATATTACAATGCCTTTATTAACTGGTATTGAAGTTGCACAAAAATGTAAAAGCGTAAAATCTCCCACAAAAATTATTTTCTTAACCTTACATAAAGAGATCGATTTCTATTTACAAGCCAAGAAGTACAATACTTTCGGGTATCTCTTAAAAGACTTTGCTATGGATGAGATAGAAGAATGTATTAATTCCACTATAAATAACATCCCTTATTTTAGTAAAAAGATTAAATCTCATTTCGAATTTGTTGAAGGGTCTAAAAAAGCATTAAAAGAGCTTTCTTTTGCAGAGATAAGAATACTAAAGCTCATGGCAGAACTTAAAACGAGTAAGGAAATTGCTGAGGTTTTGTCATTATCTCCAAGAACTATTCATAAACATCGTAGTAATATTATTGAGAAGTTAAATTTACCTGCAGGAAATAGAACCTTAAATACTTGGGTCGAAAAAAACAAAAGCCTATTTTTTTAAAGATGAAGAAGAAGAATCTCATTCTTCTTCATGTAATTGTGCATTTTGATAGAATTCTATTAGTTCTATAAAGATGAATAGCTAATAACTTAAATGTTAAAAGTGAAAAAAGGGGTACTTATTGCTTAGTGGAATGAACTCGGTTAAAATTATTTTTGATCTCATAAAACAATATTATGAGAGATACGGGGGAATCAATCAATAAGAACAATATTAGCTTTAGAAAACGGCTATGTTGTGTGCTTTTTTTAAGCATATTTTGTACAAATACTTCAGTGCAGGCAACTAAAATAAAAAGCGAAAACTTAACTTCATTAAAAAGAGAAGCTGTTCTTAAGGAATTAGAAACATCAAAAAAAACATTCGGAATACCGATTTTTATTTCTTCAACACCTATTAGTGGTGCTACTGGTGTTTTAAGAAGTGCAAATATTGTACTGACCTTTAGCGAGGCAATAGCTATT
>JAESUF010000257.1 GCA_016763215.1 Flavobacteriaceae bacterium | reverse complement strand
TTTATAACAAACACAATTGGTATGAAATCTATAATTCTTTACCTGTAGTACAAGCAAAAAGAGTTGTGTTAACTAGCCAGAACACCAAAACGTATAAAAGCCTCAAACAGAATTACTACAATGCTGTTAAAAACAGCAACACTTTAGAGGGAGTAAAGAAAGGGTTAGATATTATTTTTAAAAAGTTTCAGAAAAGTTCGATAACGCCAAGGATTGCTAGAATTTTTGATTTCAATACCAATGTGGTTCCATCAGATTTTCAATATAGATATGATGTTTTAAAAGACATCATTGACACGTACAATGAAATAAAGGAATTGTTATTACACTTGAATGTTCATTGCTGCCCACAGATAGGTTCATTTCCAAAACACTTGATGTTAGGAAAAATAAATGAAGACAACCCTTTTTTAAGTCTCAGACATCAGTTTTATAAATCACCAATCATTGGTCATGAAGATGTCAATTATAAAAAAGTAATTAGCCTTTTAAGAAGAGTTAAAGACTTAACACATAATTATCTTTTTATTAATAAAGGGAATGATATTAGAATAACACCATCCAGAACTTGTGGAGAATTACAAGAAAGAGCGATTCCTTTTTATTACAATGTAAATGAAACACTCTTAACTCATTGGAGTTTTCAAAAAACGAATAACCTACAACAGCAATTTAATCTTAGCTATCATAAAGAAAGTTTAGCGAATGTGCCTTCTATTTTAAGACCATTAGAGTATAATTTAGATTGTTTTAATTTTTATAGAATTGAAGGACATCAGGGTAAAATGTATCGAGATGCTTTAGAGAGAATTATCAAAGTAAGAGAAGAAAATGGACTTAATTTTGATGTAAAAGTGCTCTCTATAGATGCAACAAATAAAAAGATTGATTTAAGTAAATACAAGTGTCAATTCGAAGATTTAAGTGTATTGTTAAATGCTTGGAAAGCGGAACAAAACTGTATTCTTTCTGAAATAAGTACATTTTTATCTGCATTTAGTACTGTTGAAGCTGGAGCGAATGTTGTTGCTACAAAAAGGGGTTATGAAATAGCACATGTAAAGGTTTCTAGAGCGACAGGAATGGATATGGTACGAGAAGCTAGAGAAGTGATACGGGAATTTCCTGCAAAAAAAAGGTACAAAACCCAAAAAGATTTATACAAAAGAAATGTTGTAAAAGAAGGATTAACCACTGAAGAAAATACCGTAGGAAAACTATTAGAAGCTTCATTTAGAAATAATGAATTCGGATCTGCAAACGATATTCTAGCCTACTTTAATAACAGTACTGCAGAGATAAAAGCTTCAGAGCAATGGAAAGGAGATTTAGAACTTACGGAATTTGTATTTAAAGAAGTTCCTGAAATACTCGTACACACCTATATCCTCGATGATAAAATTCCAGAAACGATTCTAGAAATAGATGATGCTACGTTGTCTAAGTATCAACTGACCATTGAAGAATTATGTAAGTATGTGAAAAAATTGCAAACTAAATATCAGTCTGTAAAAATTAAAGACGGTTCTAAACAAATCGTAGGTCTGTTAATTAACCAATTATCAACTGTATGTTGTTCAGGAAAGAAATTAGAATTGCTCTTAACAGAAATTGAAAAAAGAAAGAAAGAGATTCTGATACAAATTCAATTATCCGAATTTGTAAAAACTCATCCAGGATTAGAGCACAAAGCAGGAGTAGAGCAGGGAGGAACATTCATTATGGTCTATCTCACAGAAAACCCTAAAGACAAGTCTAATTATGAAGATGTATTACTCGAATTAGATTTTTTAGAGCAGCCAAATATTGATGATGATGGATTGGATGGAGATGAAGGGGTTCTGCAGTTATGGGATACTAAAATAAGCACTCGATTTGCCTTTTTACATAAAGTCTCAAAAGACACTCAAAACCCATTAAATGAGATTGTTTTTATTGGGAAAACAATTGAAGAGACGGTGTCTAATTTTTCTCGTTTTTTAAATAGGAATTGGAAAAGAGCAGGAGTAGATTCCGTCAGAGCTAAAGCTCAAGGAGAAAAATTGATTATTGGAATCAGAGACAAAGCAATACAAAGAAACACCCATTTTATTCAGTTTTATAATCCTAAAATCGTTGGGGTAAATACAAAAATATATTTTGAAAAAAATTCATTGAACACTACGAATCTGAGTTTGAAAAATACAGTTGTAGCAGATTTCTGTCTCCCATTTATGTTCAAATCAGATTGTGCACCAGTAAACTTTATTATTCCAAAAGAGCCTGTAAGATTAACGCTTCCAGAACCATATGTTTGCTTAAAAGAAGGAGAAGATTTTGTTCCGTTATTATTTGAAAAATCTCCGCTAGATGGAGAGATTAAAGCGAAGATTCTACAAGGTGTAGCTAGCGGATTGACTAAAAATGAAAACGGGAAAGATGTTTTTGATGGACGTTTAACAGATGCTAGTCTTCTTGGAAAGATTATTGAGTTCACCGTGAATGATGAAGAAACAGGTTGTAAAATAACTGTTTACCCAGACGTGCAATTAAGTGTGTCTACAAAAGTGTCTTATAACAATTCAAAAACTAATGCTGTTGTAACATATAAAGTATCAGAAGTAATTGAAGGAATTCAATATACATGGGATTTAGGCGACGGACAAGTTTCTAATCAAAAGCCAGATCAGAATGGGGAAATTACGAAAGAATATACATTGCCATTTAATGAAGCGAATCGAATAGAACCAAAATTAATGATCAGTAATGGTTTTTGTGAAAAAGAAATATTGATTGAACCAATAAAGTTTGACATGCCAATCAGTGTTTCTTTAACTATTCTAGATAAATACTGTTTAGATAGTAAAGGAACTAGAAGAATAAAGATCCCATTCACGAACAAAAAACCAGCTCGAGGAGTTGTTGAAATTATTGGAAGAACTATTAATGGTTTAGGAATTAAAAAGGATCAATTAAATGTAGACCCAAGAAAGTTCAAAGATTTTGATAAAGAAATTAACTTCACAATTGATGGTATTTCAACCAATGCAAAAATCACCATATGTGAATTAATGCAAATAGACATCGTAAATGACCCAGCAGGATTTAAATGGATAAACAATGTATTGCATCAACGATACTTTTTTGGATCAAGAGTTCCAGAGGGAGTAAATGAAAATGAATTGACCTACAGATGGACAATCAACGGCAAACAAGTAGGAAATAAGAAATCAATCAATCCAAATTTATTAGTAAAACAAGGAACAAATAAGTATGCCGTAGAATTAAAAATAACAGATAAAAATGGTTGTGTTTCAACTAAGATTAGTACAATAACAATTGCATATCCAAACTTTAGTTTGAGAATGCCTAACAACAAGTTAGACTATTGCCTGAATGATGATAATTCCTATTTAGTAACTGTATCTCCAGATATTTTTGGAACCAGAGTAGACGGATTGGGAATACCTGTAAATGCGAATGTGAATCCTAAATTTACGCCGATTAAAACAGGGATGACTTCCGCAGGAACAACACCATTAAGTATTGCAGGTAACGTATTGCTAACACTTACATTAAAAGAGACTCCGAAAGCAAGTTTCACTGCAAAAGTAGAGAACGCTCAATTAATTCTTACCAATACCTCTGATATTGCAGATAAGTATGTTTGGACAATTGGAAATAAGAAAGTGACACGGACCAATAGAGCTGATTTAAAACTGAAAACGAGTACCATTGATAGTGATGTTGTAACAATTAGATTAGTCGTTATAGGATTATGTGGCGAAGATGGTTTTATCATACGAAACTTTAAAATCCGAAATCAGATTATCGATATCAATATGTTTTGTATAGACAAAACAAAAGCTGATATTGAACAAGAGCGCACAAAATTATCTGATAATGTAGATGTTTCTCAAGATCTTAGGCGTAAAATTATTTTACCAACAATAAGCATTTACGAGACCATGCTAATTGCACCAAATGAAGTTTTTGAAGGTAGAGGAAATGCGAGTATGTTAAAAGGAATGAACTCGCTTTTAAACCAAACAGTAAAACAATTACAGAGTAATGTGCAAAATACTTTTGTGTTGGACATCCTATCCACTTTTTATAGCGCTCAAATTAGACTGTTGTATAATATGCTTCATTGCCAACCACACAGGGTATTGGAAAAAGACAAACAGGTTATTACAGGTGTTTCAAATGCACTAGGAAGAAATTTTAGAAACTTAAAAAATAAAGACATTGTATTTGATAGGAACGATGAGCTAAAAGAGTTTTTAATGAACTATAGTAGTGATACTCAGGTAATTAATTATTTAAGAAGATTGATTGAAAGTCGTTTAATTTCAGAAATATTGTAATGGTCGATTCTCAACAACATATCATTCATAAAGTCATTATAGATGTAGAAGCCAAAAGCGAAGGTGCTGCATTTAGATTAAAAGATACGATTGATGTGTTTTTGAAAGAAGAAATTTTTCCAAGTTTGGAACGCTATTTTGAATCCTTAGAGGAGGAATTGAAATCACAAACGATTCAGATTTCACAGTTAACGTTAGATGTAAACTGTACCAGTGAAAATGATTTTAGAACCTTAAAAGAAGCAATTAAAAAAGAGGCAATAAAAGAATTTAAGAAAGCAATTAAAAGTTCAAAAGGCAAAAATGAAAACGTAGTTTTCCTAAGTTCAGATCAAAGTAAAGAACGGGCATTGATTTATTTTTTAGAAAAAGGAATCCCCCCATGGTGGAATGGAACAAAGAATGACAATTTTTTACAAGAAAAAACAATTGTCGAGGCCTCTAATTCCACCAGTTTTATAAAATCGTTCCGAGAAAAATTACAACTCATAGAGGTACAAGACCGATTGATTAACCAGTTCTCTGATATACAAATTCAGAATGTACTTTACAATGCATTTAAGAGTGATGCCGTTGAAATATCAATAGTTAAAAATGATATTATTGAAAAGTTCAAAGAACAAACTCCGCAAATTAGAAAGTTGCTTTGGAAGAGCTACATTAACTATTTTTTAAAAAAAGAAGCGACTGTTTTTCTTACTGAATTACTACAATATTCAACTTCTGACAAAGGGAGTGAATTTCAAGAGACTAGAAATAAAGAAACTAGTAAAATAGTTCAATTAGTCATGCTTCAATTTGAAGGGGTTTTATCAAAAGAGGTAATTATTAAAGTGCTAAAAACTCCAGAGATATATCACGACAAATATGTTGAGAATACAGTTGAAGTTCATGAAAGTACAGTTGAAGTAAATGAAGCGAAAATTGATCAAGATAAAGCGAGTAATTCATCAAAAATCACATTCAAAGAGCAACAAAAAAACAGAGATGTAGAAAATTTAAGAGTACTTAATAAGACTCAAGAAGACAACGATAGAAGTGAAGAACTTAAAGAAGAGGAAGGAAGTTCTTTTAGTACAGAAAAAGAGAAGGAATATCTCTCAAAAAGCGAAGTAAAGTTGCATTCAGATAAAGAATTAGAGGTAAAGAATGTAGTACCTGATTTAAAAAGTACTGATTCAACTTTTGAGTCAAAAGTAACTCCTCAAGAAGAAGTTGTTTCAACTAAAAATATTCGAGAGTCAAGTCAGAAAATACCCAATGAGAAAGTGTTGGAAAATCAATTGTCTCCAGAAGAAGAAAGGGAATCTCAATCAAAAAAAGCATCTAGACCCATAGAGAAATTAGAGGTACAAGATATTGAAGATATTGATGTAAATATCGAGGTTGTTTCAGAGAAATCGCTACTCAAGAAGCAAGAGGAGATTCAACGTCAAGAAGTAACTTCAGAGAAAAAAGAGGTACTTCAAAAAAGAGAAACAAAATCGAGTTCGAATTCACAGACTGTACAAGAACAAAAATTAAAGGAAGGTTTTGATACGAGTTTACAAGCTGAAAAAAAGCACGAATCAATAGAAGAATCTATTGAAAATTCGATATTAGAAACACCTATTCAGCCTGAAGAAAATGGCGAATACTATAGTCAAAATGCTGGACTAATTATAGTGCACCCTTACCTGAAAGATTTCCTTGTCAATTGTGATTTATTGAATGATGAAAATAAAATTACAAATCCAGAATTGGCAATTCATTTGTTGCATTATGTTGCAACGAAAAAAGAAAAGCAATTTGAGAGCAACATGGTTTTTGAGAAATTTCTATGTGGATTTCCAATTCAAAAATCCATTCGAAGAGAGGTGGGAATTTCAAAAGAATTGAAACAAAAGTCAGAAGATTTTTTAGAAGCTGTAATTACGAATTGGACCGCGTTAAACAATGCTTCTCCAGACTTGTTGCGAAATGAGTTTTTACAACGTTTAGGGAAAATTAGTTTTAAAGAAGTGAATCCAAGAATTGTTGTAGAAAGAAAAACACATGACATCTTGTTAGATAAAATTCCGTGGACATTAAGTATTTGCAAACTACCATGGATCAATAAACTAATATTCACGGATTGGTAACGAAAAATATACATCATGAAAAGTAAAGAAAATCACTATTGTAATTTGCCCCAAATGCCCACACGAAGTTTTGAGGCAGGAATGAATCCAATGAGAATGGAAGCCATCGTGACAATGGCAAAAAAATGGGTGAATGGAACGATTTTAAAATACTGTTTTTTTGAAGGAGATTCTTTTTTTACAAGAGTTACGGATAACATAGGAAATCAAAGGAAAAATTTATGGGAAGGAACTGCTGCAGAAAGGAACGCTGTAAAAGAAGCCTTTAAAAAATGGAAAGATTTAGGAATCGGACTTGGGTTTGAAGAAACCTCAGATAAATTAGAAGCACATATACGAATTGGTTTTGCAAAAGGTGAAGGAGCTTGGTCTTATATTGGGAGAGATAGTTGGACTATTTCGAAGCAACAACGAACGATGAATTTTGGATGGGATATTGTAAATGATGAAGATACAATACTACATGAAATTGGTCATGCAGTGGGATTGCCACATGAGCATCAAAACCCGAATGCTGGAATTGTTTGGAATGAAGATGCTGTGTATAATGAACTAGCAAGTTCTCCTAACTTTTGGAGTAGAGAAAAGACATTTCATAATATCATACGAAAAATTAATTCTGATACGGTACAAGGTTCTAGTTGGGATCCCAATTCGATTATGCATTATCCATTTGGCCCCGGACTCATCAACTCGCCAGCAGAATATAAAAACGGATTAACACCAAATGGAGGGTTATCGGGGAGAGATATTAGTTGGGTAAAACAGTTTTATCCAAAAATAGATAAAAGAACCTTTTTAACAATCAAACCATTTCATTCAGAGGTGATTTCTTTGGATGCAGGAGAGCAAGAAAATTTTGAATTTACACCTGAAGAAACACGTAGTTATACCATTCAAACTTTTGGAAACATGGATACGGTAATGGTGTTGTCTGAGATGGTTAATGATGAGAGAGTATATGTTTCTGGAGATGATGATAGTGGCGAAGAAAGAAATTCACACATAAAACTAAAGCTAATAAAAGAGAGAAAATACATGATCAATTTACGATTGTATTTTAAAACAAGTTCTGGAGATACCTGTGTAATGGTCTGGTAAAAAAATAGATGAGCTAAAAGTTTAGCTTCAACTTTTAAAGTATAGAAAACATGAGAAGACGATATAGAAAAACACCCATACAGCAAAAACAACAAAACGAGCAGTTCCTTAAACCCTCGATTCAAACAAAATTGAATATGGGAAAGCCTGGAGACAAGTATGAAGTGGAAGCAGATAAAATGGCAGACCAGGTAGTACGTAAATCGGGTAAAGAAAATTCTGTACAAAAGAAAGAAGGAGAAGATGAGGTACAACAAAAGCCATTAGCAACATCAATTACTCCATTGGTGCAAAAGATGGAAGTGGCAGAAGACGAAACTGCACAAACAAAACTTCAGCGCAAAGAAGACGAAGAACCAGTACAGAAGAAGGAAGAAGAGGAACCTGTACAAGCAAAAGAAGAAGAGGAAGTACAGGCGAAATGTAATGACTGTGAAAAAGAAGGAGTACAAAAAAAAGAAGATGAAGAAGTGCAAGCGAAGTCAGATTCTCAAAAGCATCAGAAACCGTCTATTGAAAATAAGTTAAGAAATGGAAATGGCGGAGGAAAAATGGATGCCACTACCCAAGGTGAAATGGAGCAGGGCTTTGGCGCTGATTTTAGTCAGGTAAATATTCATACCAATAGTGAAGCAGCGCAAATGAGTCAGGATATAGGTGCGCAGGCTTTTACACATGGAAATGATATTTATTTTAACAAAGGGAAATACAATCCTAATTCAAAAGATGGAAAACATTTATTAGCACATGAATTAACGCATACCATTCAGCAGAAAGGAATGGTACAGAAAAAAGGAATTTCTAAAACTCAAGATAGCATTCAAAGAAAAGCGAGTACTCCACCAGCAGATTTGGCTTGTCCAGTAGGAAATTCAAGTCCTTCTGGAAGCGGAGAAAATTTAAGTTTCCCTGTTTCTGGCTCAAACTTTACTGCTAATCAAGAACTAGGAATCAATAATTTTGTCAGAAACTGGCATCTTTCTAAAGAACAAATTAGGATTGATGGATATGCTAGTGTTGACGGTCCTGAAACGAGTAATTGGCATTTATCTTGTCAAAGAGCACTCACGGCAAGGCATTATTTAATGAACCCAACAGATGGTTCTCAAGGAATCCCAGGATCATTTATTTCAATGTTTGCTCATGGAGAAACCTCACAATTTGGGTCATTAGTACAAAATAGACGTGTGAGTATCAATCTCCCAACGAAACTACCAGTGAGACCCGTAATAGGAAAGCCTACGGTAGATCATAAAACAAAATTCAATGCACCTGATGGTTCTGCAGATACAAGATTGAAAGTAGGTGTGGGTGAAAAAGTAGAATTTACAGCTAGTGCAGTAGGCAATTGGGCTGCAACTTCAGGGAAACCTAGAGTATTAGCTGGTGCGAATAAATATGAATGGACTGCTCCTGATAGAGCCGGTTCAACGACAGTTACTTTTGTGTCGGGAACACATACAGTC
>JAESUF010000256.1 GCA_016763215.1 Flavobacteriaceae bacterium | reverse complement strand
TAAAAGAACGTGCTTTATTAGCTTTAAAAAGCCTAAATAAGGAGCTTCAAAAATTACAATTACGGAATGATATTCAATCCAAAACACGTTCAGATTTAGATCAGCAACAACGAGAATACTATTTAAATCAGCAATTAAAGACCATTCAAGAAGAGTTGGGAGGTGTCTCTAATGATGAGGAGTTGGAGGAAATGCGTATTCAAGCAAAATCAAAAAAATGGACAAAGGAAATAGGAGATACCTTTGATAAAGAACTGGCTCGTTTGCGTAGAATGAATCCACAAATGGCTGAGTATGGTGTGCAACGCAATTATTTAGAATTGATGTTAGAATTGCCTTGGGGAGAATTTTCTGAAGATAAGTTTAACTTAAAGCGTGCTGTAAAGATTTTAGACCGCGATCACTTTGGTTTAGAGAAAGTAAAAGAACGGATCATAGAGCATCTAGCTGTATTGAAGTTGAAAGGAGATATGAAGTCACCAATTATCTGTTTGTACGGACCTCCAGGTGTTGGGAAAACATCTCTAGGGAAATCGATAGCAGAATCGCTTGGACGTAAATATGTTCGTATGTCTTTAGGAGGTTTACGAGATGAAGCTGAGATTCGCGGACACCGTAAAACATACATCGGTGCAATGCCAGGGCGATTGATTCAGAACTTAAAGAAAGCAGGAACATCAAATCCAGTGTTTGTTTTGGATGAAATTGATAAATTAGCTCAGAGTCATCAAGGAGATCCATCTTCTGCAATGTTAGAAGTGCTAGATCCTGAACAAAACACAGAGTTCTATGATAACTATTTAGAAGTTGGATATGATTTATCTAAAGTATTATTTATTGCGACAGCAAATAATTTAGGGGAAATTCCTTGGGCATTACGTGACCGAATGGAGATTATCAATGTATCTGGATATACAATAGAAGAAAAAATAGAGATTGCGAAAAGGCACTTACTACCGAAACAAATTAAAGAACATGGATTGACAACAAAAGAAATCAAATTGGGCAAAGCTCAGATTGAAAAAATTGTTGAAGGATATACACGTGAATCTGGAGTTCGTGGTTTGGAAAAACAAATAGCGAAAGTAGTTCGTTTTGCTGCAAAATCGATTGCTTTGGAAGAAGAGTATAACGTTACAATTACTGCTAAAGATATTGAAACTATTTTAGGCCCTGCTCGTTTGGAAAGAGACAAATATGAGAACAATGGTGTTGCTGGTGTTGTAACCGGACTGGCATGGACTAGTGTTGGAGGTGATATCTTGTTTATCGAATCAATTTTATCGAAAGGAAAAGGAGCCTTAACAATCACAGGAAACTTAGGAAAGGTAATGAAAGAATCGGCTACCATTGCAATGGAATATATCAAAGCAAATGCTGATGATTTTGGAGTAAACCCTAAAGTTCTTGAAAAGTACAATGTACATATTCATGTACCTGAAGGAGCAACCCCAAAAGATGGACCAAGTGCTGGGATTACCATGTTGACTTCTTTGGTATCTGTATTCACACAGAAAAAAGTAAAGAATAAGTTAGCAATGACGGGTGAGATTACGCTTCGAGGTAAAGTATTGCCTGTTGGAGGAATCAAAGAAAAGATTCTTGCTGCCAAAAGAGCAAATATTAAGGAAATCGTCTTATGTAAAGACAATGAAAAAGATATCCTTGAAATTAAAGAGAGTTACCTTAAAGGATTAACGTTCCATTATGTAACAGAAATGCATCAGGTCATAGAAATAGCAATCACAAAGCAAAATGCTAAGAACGCTAAGAAATTAGTATAAAAAAAAGCCACTCATCGAGTGGCTTTTTAGTTATTATACCTTAATGTTACTGATTTTTTTCTAAGTTAGATTCTAACTTAGAAAGATAATTCTTCCAATAGGTTTGATTAACTTCTTGTTTTGTTAATGGTTCTAGGATCTCAATAGCCTCTTTCATTTTCCCTTGTGCTTCTAAAGCAAGAATACTATAGTAAGAGAATTGTTGCTTATCTTCAGCTGTTGTCGCTTTTTTGTAAAAAAACATAGAAAAAGCTTCCATATCGACAAATAAACTGTCTTTCTGTAGTTTTTGTAACAAGCCGGCCATTAAATTTATATCTGTGTGGAAATAAGAGTCTGAAGCACTTTCATAAAAAGAAATGGCTTCCACAACACTTTTTTGTTTTGTAATAGTAAATAAGGTATCAGTCATCACTTCTTTTGGCTCTGAAACTGTTTTTATTACTAAAGGATCATAAACTAAAGTAGATTTGGCAGGAATTCCTCTTTTTTCTTTTTCTCCATAGGCAATTTTATAAGGTAAAATAGCAACCACTTCATCACCTTCATAGAGGTAATCATGTAACTCGGAAAAACCTTTAATTAAAGCCGTTTCTCCATGAATAAAAGTAAATGAAGAATCTTTGGCTGTTGAAGTTGTCCAAAAAACTGTAGGATCATCGTTTAAGTATAAATTTGTAAAGACCCTTACTTTAGACCCTGCTTCAATTTTAGGACCCGTACCTTCTTTTAGGATAATAAATTGTAACCCAGATTCAGTTTTGATGGTGTCTCCAGGAGTAACATTCCTAGTATTTTTTTTAACTTTTTTGTTGCAGGAGCTTAAGGTAATAGCAGCGAGTAGTACTATGCTTAATTTTTTCATTATTTTGAATTGATTAATCTCACGTAAAGTAAGAATTTAATTCAAACAAAAGTCAGTAGTTTAGGTATGTAAAGTAATTTAAGGTAAAAAAGGAGTTACTACAGTTTTCTTTCTGCTTCATTAATAGGCAAATCATTGATACTAGCATATCGTTTGCACATCAATCCATTTTCGTCAAATTCCCAATTTTCATTTCCGTATGCACGGAACCATTGGCCTTTAGAATTCTGAAATTCATATTCAAAACGAACAGCAATTCTATTTTCTTGAAACCCCCAAAGCTCTTTTTTTAGCTTGTAATTCTGCGCTTTTTCCCATTTCTTTTCTAAGAAAGTTTGGACTTCTTTACGACCATTAATGAAATCAATTCGATTTCTCCACTCTGTATCTATAGAATAAGCTTTCGAAACCCTTATTGGGTCTTTGCTATTCCAAGCATCTTCTGCTGCTTGAACTTTTTGGATTGCGGTTTCCAAAGTAAATGGAGGTAATGGATGTTTTTTTTCCATGATAGATAATTTTGTATGGTATTCTTAGTCTAAAAAGAATACAACTAATTACAAAATTATCTATCGTGTAAATGGGGTAAATAAATTTAAATGAAACGATTAGCTTTTCTTTACCTTTTGCGAGATGAACAAACTAACAATACGAATCCCGTAAAAGCATAAAAGGCAAAGAGTAACCCAGAATTATTGGTTGTAAGTATGGCAGTAGAATCCGTTAATGCTCCTAATTGTTTTAATTGCTCTGTAATTAAACCGTCAAAACCTAAGTAAGCCATAAAAATGGCAATCACAAATACATCAGCCATAGACCATTTTCCTGTTTTAAAAACAAGAAACTTAATCACCTTGTTGTTTCTTAAGTTCTTGCTGAAAATGTAAAAGATAGAAGAAATCAATTTTGATAGTGGAAATAAAACACTGAATAATAGTACAAGCCCACCCACAAACAGTAAATCTAATCGGTTCTGAGAAATCATTAAATCCACAACTTCCATAATACTTTTACTCTTGAAAAATAAGACTTGATCTTTAAATTGAATTGTTTCTCCTAAAAAAGGAAAGTTGAGTTCAGAAATTCGTGCATCTATAGCGATCATTGGCAAGAAAATACCAAGAGAGAGTAGTGGTAAGCTATAAAAGATAAACAATAAAAATTCTAAGTTGCTTTTGTGCTTTAAGAAAATCAATAATAAAAGAAAGGCAACAAACATAGCAAGTAGGCTATATTGATACAGGCCTTTATTTGTATTGTTCTCTTCTATTTTAGTTTTAATCAGACCAACAGTATCAAGCTTGTCATTCCCTTCATACTTGCTAATGATATTATTCATTACAGTATAATCTGTAGCTAAAAAAGTATCTTTTGTGTAGTTATCTAATTGCTTTACTAGATATTCTTGCATCATTTTTTTACTACCGCCACCTGTTAGAAATTTATAAATTTCATCTGTGTAAATTGGAATGTCTTTTTTTATTTGTTCAAAAATTCCAGCAAATGAAGAAATGCTTCTTTTCAAGAATCCAGAAATACCACTACTTTGGTTTTCTTCATTATAACGCTTTTCAAAACCATCTACTGCTTTGGTTAAAAAAACGCCAATTTCTTTTTTTAATTCAGCTTCATCTGTATTTTGGATATTAAAATCATCCATCTTTGTTGAAATGATATCAGCAAAAATGACCTTCCATTCATCTACATTAAATAGTCCATATTTAATATCGGAAGGCTCAATCAAATCGGCCTGTTGCTCTTGATTTAGCTTTTCTTGTTCGTAGATTTTATAGCTGAAAAATCCGGATGCGCCTATAAGTAAGGCTAAAATAATTAGTCTTAAAGATTTCATTGGTTTTTGGTTTACTTAGCTTTAAGACTAATTAGTACCTGTTTTGTTACTTTTTTATGCATTTTTATGTAAATGTACATCCATTTGAGGGAAAGGAATATTCAGTCCTTCTTTGTTGAATGTATTGTATACTTTCTCGTTCATGTCAAAATAAGAACCCCAATAATTGTCGATTTTTATCCATCCTCTCATGGTGAAGTTAACAGAACTATCTGCTAATTCAGAAAGCACAAGCACTGGAGGTTGAGGTTCGTTAAGTAACCTTTTGTCTTCTTGCATAAGTCTAGTTAAAACTTCTTTCGCTTTGTGAGAGCTATCTCCATAAGCAATTCCAAAAGTCCATTCTACCATCACGAGGTCTCCATTAGAGAAATTAACCATAGATGAGTTTGATAAACCTCCATTTGGAATAATAATGGTTTTGTTGTCTGGTGTCTTTAAAATTGTATTAAAAATCTGAATTTCGTGGACAATTCCTTTATGTCCTTGTGCTTCTAATAAATCACCTACTTTAAATGGTTTGAAAATTAAACTCATTACACCTCCTGCGAAATTTTGTAATGTACCAGATAAAGCCATTCCCACAGCTAAACCAGCAGCAGCTAAAACAGCAATAAAGGAAGTCATTTCGATACCTAACATTCCTAGTACGCTAATAACCAGCATTACTTTTAAAAGCACGTTTACCATACTCTTTAAAAAAGGTTTCAAGGATACATCGGTATTCCTTTTATCTAAAATTTTAGAAAAACTCCTTGTTATTATTTTAATAATCCAAAAACCAATAACCCATACGAGAATTGCTCCTATTAATTTTGGACCATATTCTAAAGATTTGTCAGTTACAAATTGTAGAATTTTTTCTGTGTCCATAAAGTTGATTTTTATTTAGGTTTTAATGACTTTACGTAGTTGAGACCCTTTTTTAGATAAGAAGTCACTATTTTTTTGTTAGAAAT
>JAESUF010000255.1 GCA_016763215.1 Flavobacteriaceae bacterium | reverse complement strand
TTGAGAAACTTTGAAACGACCAATAATACCGATAAAATTGTTTCGTGTTATATGGGAATTTCCATTGCCTATAAATTATTGGAAGATTATGAAACTGCGATGAAGTTTAATGCGAGAGCGTTAAAATTAAAAGAGATTAATAATAAAAAGGATAAAAGTTATTATAGCCTCTTAATCAATCAAGCCAACTTAGCATTAATATTGAGAGATTATGAGAAGAGTTTTAAAAATTCAAAGGAAGCGAAAACGTTCTTTAAGAATGATTTGTTTTTTTGTGCTTTAATTGAATCTAATACTGGGTATTATTTTACTGAATTGTATAGAGATAAAAATGTCAATGAAATAATAGTGAAGCTAGGGATCAAGTCCAAACAAAGTTTATTAGATAGCTCATTAGTTAGTTATAAGAAATCATTGGTTAAAGCGTTGAAAATTAAAAGTGATCGAAGAATTTCACATGCGTATTTTGGTCTAGGTGAGAATAAATTTTTAAGCAACAACTATGTTGAAGCAATAAGTTTTTACCAAAAAACGATAACTATTGCTGAAAAGGCAAACATTTTGAGTTTGTTAAAAAAGAGCTACAAAGCCATCTATTTATCCTATGTTGCTTTGAATGATAATATTCAAGCCCTAAATTACTACAAACAACTTTCAAATATAAATAGTCAAATTAACAGTGCTGAAAATAAAAAGGCATTGGTTGTACAAAAGATGATTTATGATCATGAAAAAGAATTAGTATTTGTTGAAAGTAAAAAAAAAGAAGAAAGAATTATTTTAATATTTTGCCTTATTCTTTTAATAGTACTCTTTTGCCTAATTACGTTAGAAGTATCAAAAAGGAATGTGATTAAAAAAATAGTTCTTAAGGAAAAGTTTACTTCACAAATTATAAAACTTCAAGAAAATGAAAGGTCAACAATAGCAAAGGAACTACATGATAGTATAGGACAGAGTCTATTACTGCTAAAGAACACTTTTTTGTTGAGAAGTCAAAAAGACAGCAAGGAAATTGCGATGATTCAAGATACGATAGAAGAAGTTAGAGAGATTTCTTTTAACCTTCATCCTTTTCAGTTTGATGAACTCGGTCTGTCAAAATCAACGGAAAATTTAATAGAAGATTTTAAAAAGAGCTCTTCTATTAATTATCAGTGTAATATGATTGGAATTGATGAATTAATATCAAAAGAAAAACAATTTTTTATTTTCAGAATATTGCAAGAAAGTATTGTTAATGTTGAAAAACATTCCAATGCAACATTTGGTAAGATAAGCTTTACCACTGATAAAAAAGTTATTAAAATTATCGTCGAAGATAATGGAGTTGGTTTTGAAAAAAGTCGACAAAATTCTAAAAGCCTTGGTTTGAACTGTTTACAGGAGAGAGCGCGTTATGTAAATGCAAAACTCACAATTGATTCAGAATTAAATAAAGGAACAAAAATCATCATAAAGCTACCTTGTAAAAAGGGTAAAGCTGACGTTTTTTAATGTTTTTTGTAATTATCTAAACATTTTAGAGACTAGTGTATATTGTATTAAAATGACGACCATGTTTTTTTAAGATTAACTTTTTTAACACCTAAATATTTATACAAATGAACCCCACTATATTCATTGCAGACGATCACCCTTTACTATTAAATGGATTTGAAAAGTTTCTTATAGAAAAAAAATATAATGTTATTGGGAAAGAAAAGGATGGGAGATCAGCATTAAATTTTATTTTAAAGCATAGACCAGAGATTGCTATTCTAGACCTTGAAATGCCAAAAATGTCAGGTATTGAAATTGTTGAAGAGTGTCAAAAAAAAAAGATAGAAACTAAGATTATTATACTCACCTTCCATAAAAACGTTGATTACTATTTGAAAGCCAAAAAACTTAATATTTATGGATATTTATTAAAAGATTTTGCCTTAGATGAAATTGAAATTTGCTTAGAGGCTGTTATAAAAAACAAGTACTATTTTTCTGAGAAGATTAAAGAAGTACTAAACTTTACGGAAGAATCACCTTCAATCTTTGATAGACTTACGATGACCGAAATTACCATATTAAAACTTGTAGCCTTTTCTAAAACAAATAAAGAAATTTCTGACATGCTATTTGTTTCTTACAGAACTATTGAAAAGCATCGAAGTAATATCATAGCAAAATTAGAATTACCTCAAAAAACGGGAAGTTTACTCAAGTGGGTTCAAAAAAACAAGCATATTTTTGTTGTCTAAAAAACAGTCATGTTTGTAAAACATTGAAATCAAGTTTCAATTATTTTTTTCTTTGATAAAGTGTACTATTGAAATTACGCCACTTTATTATCATCTCTACCTTAGAACATGTTAACTTCTATAGTTTTCTTCTTTTACTTTTAAAAAGAATTTTTTTATAAAATCGTATTAACACTTATGAAAGTAATTTAGTAACAGGTTATCTTTGGAATAGTACGTTATTGTTTATTGTTAATCACATGAATAAAAAAGGATGTGCATTACAACAATGCTATTAAAACGAGGGGTTTTAAGGATAGGGCAGTTAATTTTGTTTATAAGGGAGGGCCTTAAGTGAGATAACTGCTCTAATTCTTTGTTATAAAAGTTCATCGAACATGCTATTTTAAATTGAATTGTTATGAAATAGAATTCAATACTTTTGAATTGTATTTTTATTTTATTCCCTCAAGGTCTTATCTTAATAGATAAGGCCTTTTATTTTATAAATAAATTATTAATGTGGAAGAATAAATACTTCATAAAAGATAGATCCTTTAGTTGTGTCATTGCCATAATCTATGTTGCAACCATCATTAGACAACTGGAGGTTGGCTAATCCTACTTTATGATGAAATTGTTGGAGATTTTGTCATAAACTGAAAATACGTAATTTCGATGAGGAAAATCGTTTAGCCGTACTGTCTTTACAAAAAGACAGACCTAGTTGTTATGAGTTTATCCAAGGTTTTGATTACAGTTCTGTATGGAGCTCATCGGATAATTTAGAAGGCTTATACGAATGGTGTTTAATTTAACCTTGTTTACTATTTTAGGAATAGTCGTTTTGTAAAAAACCATTACTCAAAATGAGTCCAAAGACGTTGTTTTTCTCTTTTTCATTTCATTTATAAAATAATAAATTTTTCTCAAAAACCGTATTAGCACTAACTAAAAAAAAATGAGGGAAGCTTACTTTTGCTTTAATAGAGCCCTTGGGGGCTTTTATTGGTAGATTGTTCAATCTATCTATTTCAGCAACCTTGTCAATCCTCATTGATAAGGTT
>JAESUF010000254.1 GCA_016763215.1 Flavobacteriaceae bacterium | reverse complement strand
TTAATGTTTTTTTATCTATTTTTTCGGGTAAATATTCATTATTTTTTGATAAAATAATCAATCCATTATATTTTTCCTTTCTGATATTTTTAAATTCGTTGAGAGTTTTAAGATCTTGATTACTTAACTTATATTTATTTGAAAATCCTTCATTTATTCCTCAACTTCTGTTCATAATTATACGTAAACAAGACTTCATTGGTTTATTGTGACATCTCGATTCCTCTTGATATAACCTTGTTACCTTTTCTCCTGTTTCTACTTTTTTTTCTTTTAACGCTACCATTCTAATAGTATTCGCTGTGCTGAAAACCCTGGGCCAAAACTCAACATTAACCCTTTTTCTCCTTTTTTTCGATCTCCATCCATAAACCGCTCTAAAACATACAATACTGTTGCGCTAGACATGTTCCCATACAGTCGTAATACTTCCTTTGTGTCGTCAATATTCTTTCCTAAAGATCCAAATAAATCTTCTACTGTTTGCACTATTTTTTTTCCTCCTGGGTGAAAAATCAAATGATTTATGTCCTCAATTATCAAGTTATTTCGTTCTAAAAAAGGATGTACAATCTTTGGAAAATGATTCGAAATTGTTTCAGGAACCGATTTATCCAAAATCATCTGCAAGCCAGAATTCACCAATTTGAAGCCCATCATATGTGTAGCATCGTAAAAATGGTACATTGCCTCATCTAAGATTTCTGGCCCTTCATCTTCTTCATAAGAAGAGATAATAACACTCGCCGCTCCATCACCAAAAATAGCTGCACTTACAATGTTTACCATCGAAAAATCTTCCAATTGAAATGTCGCTGTAGGTGACTCAACCGCAATTACAGCTGCTCGTTTGTTCGGATTCGCTTTTAAAAAATTCTTTGCGTAAATAATTCCTGAAACTCCTGCTGCGCATCCCATTTCTGTTACTGGTAGTCGTACAATATCTTGCTTCATATTCAAGCTATTTATTAAATAAGCATCCAATGAAGGAATCATAATTCCGGTACAACTAACAGTAATAATATAATCAATATCTTGAGCTTCTAAATTCGCTTTTCTTAATGATTTTTTAAGCGCCTCTTCAGCTAATTTTGTGGACTCCCGAACATAGATGTCATTTTTTTCTTCAAAAGAAGAGTTTGAGAAAACCTCTTCAGCATCCATAATAGAATACCTACGATCGACTCCCGCTCCTTCAAAAAGCTTGATAACTTTCCGCTGAAATCGCTCTTCTTGTCCAGACATCCATAGTTTCACAAACGGAATGAGATCCTTTGTTTCTCTAGTATATTTTGGTAATTGTTTTGCTACTGATGTTATTTTTACGCTCATCTATTTTGTATAATCCATTGGTAACGAAAAGCCCATTTCCACTCAATACTCGTCTTCGCTTTTAGCTGGGTAGATAGCTGTTCTAAATCTTTTCTTTTAAAGGCGCGTAAAATAGACGTAAGTCCATCTTCTCGAACCATTTTATTTTTTATAAACAAGCCAATAATCCTAAAAAGATAATAGGCCAACTTGTGTCTATGCAAATCGTTTACGACAACTCCTATTTTGGCACTCTTTACCGTTTTTTTAAAAAAAGACACCAGCTCTTCATCTTTAAAATGATGCGCAAAGAGGGTGCACAAAACAACATCATATTCTAATTGCTCAAAGGCAGTGGAAAATATGTCTACTTTTAGAAAAGAGAGTTCATTAAAATCTCCCGACAGTTCTTCTGCATAATCAATTGCATCTTGGTTGGCATCAATTCCAATCAAGTCAAACTTGTACCCTTTTTTTCTTCCAAATTTTGCGATCTCTCTCAAAATATCACCATGTCCACAACCTAAATCAACAATGGTAATTGTTTTTTCTTTTGACACATTTTGAATGAGTTTTTTAAGCCCTTTAATTGTTACTGCATTTCCTCCCAATAAACGATTGATCATTTCTAGTTTGTCAAGCGTATCGCGAAACAATGTCCCTTCTAAAGTGAAGTCATCCATAATTTCAGTTTCATCAGAACGATTTGCTGTATTCACTAGAAAACTCATTCGGGTTTCATTATTTTACCGTGGGTTTTTTTGATAATTATTGGCAATAAAAACGGAAACTTTTTTAGTGCTGAATATGCAATTTCTGAGATCGTTTGATTTCTAAACAACCAAGCAATAAAATGCCCTATTCTCAGCCTCTTTTTAAACTCCTTATTCCAATCTCTAAGATAGGATTTTTCTAAACCTTCTCTTGTTTTTATTTCGCCATTTAAAAATTGTAGTATTCGAATACTTGCCAACTGGGCGCTTCTGATTGCCATTGCCATTCCATTACCGCACAAAGGGTGAATCATCCCTGCAGTATCTCCACACATGATCATATGATCTTCAACTGGCTTCTTCGTTTCAAAGGAAATCTGACTAATCGTTAGCGGTTTTTCAAAGATGGGTTTTGATTCTTTAAAGATTTTCCGCAAGTGGTCGTTTTTAAAAACAACTTGTTCTTGAAAATCTTCGATGTTTTTAAATTTTTTAAACGATGTATAATCGGAGATATAACAAAGGTTAATCGCGTCACTTTCTACTTTAGAAACACCACAGTAACCTCCTTTAAAATTATGTAACGCAACTAAATCTTCAGGGAAATCTCCTTTTACATGAATTTTGACAGCCAAGTATGGCGATTTCTTCTGAATAAATTCTCGATTCATTTTTACATCTAAAAGTGACCGTTTTCCGAAAGCTCCAATCACCGTTTTACTTTGAAAAGGCTTTGTTTTTTTTGTTTGAACCGTGAACAACTCTCCGTTAAAATCAACACTCTCAACAAGATCTTGTAGAATAGTAACTCCGTTTGAGTTCGCTTTTTTTGCTAATAGATCATCTAAACAATAGCGACTCATTCCAAAGCCGCCTAATGGAAGGATTCCTGTAATTAAATTACTCTTTGTGGTGGTTAAATGAACTTTAGAAATCTGTTTGGCGCCATGAGCAATTGGGTCTACTCCTAAAAATTTTAAATACGGTAAGGCTTCATTAGAAATATACTCTCCGCAGACTTTGTGTTTAGGGTATGAGTTTTTCTCAATCAATAAAACATGTTTCTGGTGTTTTGAAAGGTGGATGGCACTCGTTAATCCAGCCAAACCTCCTCCTATAATGATAACATCAAATGTTTTACCCTCTTTCAATGCTTATAAATTTCCTGTATAAAGAACTTGAATTTTCACTTTTTTAGACATGATAAAACTACCTCCACCAACGCTGTACTCTTTTCGATTGATTATAAAGTTTACTTTGAGAGTATATCCAATCGTTGTTTCCGAAACTTCCATTGGGATTTCAATTTTCTTGGTCGTGTTTTTAATTGTCAAGTTAGCAAATAAAGTGAATTTGCCTTTTGATGTCTTTTCAATCTTCGTTGATTTTAATTGAATCGTTTTGTAGTTTGCCTCATCAAAATAGTCTTTTTTTAAAAGGCTTTTGTCTCTTCCGTTGATTCCTGTAAAAATAGATTTTACAACAATGGTAGCATTGAGGTAGCTTTCTGAGGGCTTATTACTATTGAAATTTGTTTTGACCTTTACATCACTGAAACCTCCATCGACGGTCACTCCAAAATTCTTAATTTTAAACGAAACGTTTGT
>JAESUF010000253.1 GCA_016763215.1 Flavobacteriaceae bacterium | reverse complement strand
TTTTAGCACGATCTAGTTTATCGTATAATGGTGGCCAATTCCCTCCAGTGGTTATTTCGTTTAGTGAACCAACGGAAACATATTCACCTTTAATTTGATCAGTAGCGATGGCTTCTTTTTCTTGCTTCACTAATGAAATATCCATTCCCTTTAAAATAGGTTCTTTTTCTGTTCTTGCTTCAAATACAGGAACTTCAAGCCCAGCTAATTTTTCAATAGATCCAGTCTGTAACTCAAACTCTTTTCCATCAACACCTGGAACTTTAAACATATTTTTATAGTCTCGGTCTTCAAAATCTTTTAAGATAGATTCATAACCTATTGTGTCTTTTATTCTTTTCTCTACATCAATCATTACAGGTTGCCATTTGCTTCCTTTATTTACCTTTACAACTGTATCTCTAGTTTCTACTATAGCACGCTGAGCAGTATCAATAAAACGGATTAAAAGAGCTTTGTCTTTAGTGTATTGACCATTTACTTCTTTGTAAGCAATTTCAGCATCTCTAATGATTTTTAGATTCTTAATTACTTTTGCATATTTTACTTTTTTATTCTTGTTGAAATTAATGGGTTTCATTACTCCATCATAAATCTTATAAATTAAAAGAGCCGTTAATGCTAAAAACACAATGGAAGCGATCCATCGTAATTTTAATGGTAAATATTTAACTATTAAATAAGCTAGAACAAATGCAACAATAACAGCTGCAATAATCAGTATAATCATTTTGTAAATTTATTAATTGTACACTTCTCGCAAATCTACAATTTTTTTTCAACGATAAAAATTTTTGAAGACAAATCGACGTATCTTTAACGCTTTATAACTTACATGCTAGAAAGCACTACTGATTTTTACAAAGAACTTATTGCTAAGTTCCCATATAAACCCACATTAAAGCAGTCAGAATTGTTCCATTTATTGGGCGAATTTATTTTTTCAAAAGATAATCAATCATTGTTTTTATTAAAAGGGTATGCAGGAACTGGAACAACAACTACGATAAGTACCTTGGTCAATAATTTATGGCAGACAGGAACAAAAGCAGTCTTAATGGCACCAACGGGAAGAGCTGCCAAAGTAATCTCGGGGTACTCTAAAAGACAAGCACTAACCATTCATAAAAAAATATATTTCCCTAAAAAGCAGAAGAATGGTTCTGTAGATTTTGTGTTACAGCCCAATAAACATACAAATACAATTTTTATTGTTGATGAAGCATCCATGATTCCAGATAGGCCTCAGAATTCTAAGCTTTTTGAAAATGGATCTCTTTTAGATGATCTGATTTCTTATGTTTATTCTGGCAAACAATGTAAGTTAGTTTTGATTGGAGATACGGCACAGTTGCCTCCTGTAAAATTATCTGTGAGCCCAGCATTGGAAGAAGATAGATTAGCATATGATTATCATAAGAATGTTCTGAATATAGAATTAAATGAGGTAACGCGCCAACATGAAAACTCAGGAATCTTAGCCAATGCAACATTGTTGCGGTTATTGATACAAAATGATGCCGTTAACTTCCAGTTCGACCTTAATTATCCTGATATCATTAGATTGGTGGATGGGTATGACATTCAAGATGCAATTACAAGTTGCTATGATAATGAAGGAGTAGAGGATACCGCTTTCATTGTTCGATCTAATAAAAGAGCAAATCAATACAATCAACAAATAAGAAGAGAAATTAGAGGACAGGAGAATGAGATTTCTACTGGAGATTATGTGATGGTTGTAAAAAACAATTATTACTGGTTAAAAGATTCATCAGAAGCTGGGTTTATTGCCAATGGAGATACTTGCGAGGTGTTAAGAATTAATGCAATTAAAGAATTATATGGATTCCGTTTTGCAGAAGTAGAGATAAGAATGATAGATTATCCAGATCAGAAACCGTTTGATACGGTTCTTCTTTTAGATACATTATCGAGTGAAACTCCTTCGTTAAGTTATGAGGAATCAAATAAGTTGTATGAAGCTGTGAAAGAGGACTATGCTCATGAAAAATCAAAATACAAGCAATTGCTCGCCATTAAGAAGAATAAGTACTTTAATGCTTTACAGGTCAAGTTTTCATATGCAATCACTTGCCACAAGTCACAAGGAGGACAATGGAGAACAATTTTTATTGAGCAACCATATTTGCCTGAAGGAGTTTCTAAAGAATATTTGCGTTGGTTGTATACCGCTGTAACTAGAGCTCAAGAGAAATTGTATTTAATTGGCTTTAAAGATGAATACTTTGAAGAGTAGATTAAAACGAGTTCTTAGTTAAATAAATAACTAAAAATCAAGCGTCCATAATCATTCCCTTTATTCTTTCTTAAGTTGGGTAATTTATTGCTGTGAAAATGGTAAGCATATCCAAAATTCCATCGATTAGAGGTGAATTTAAACCCCACTTCTAAATCAAAACGAAAAGATTTAGGCTTAAAAGTAAGAGGGCTATTTTTAGTAAACAAACTCCCTTCTATTGTTGCATCATACAAGACATAGGTTAACGATGTTTGATAATAAAGAAATGATTCTATGCCTCTTGTAAAATTGGTGTTCTCATTATTCAAAGAAGTATTAAAGGCTATTGAATTATGAATGGATTGTAATTCGCTGAACCCTATTCTCCCCATAAAACCAGAAGAAATCTCATTGAAAATTGTTCCTACCCTAAGCCGATTTATAAAATTTATATCATAATGATTTGAAACATCTGTGAGTAGTGACTTGATATAATTAACATCAAAGTTTAAAGCCAGTGTATTTTTAATTTGATATTTCCATCCTACAGGAAGGGCGAAATTATAAATACGGTGAATTGCTTTTTGAAGTTCTTCTCCCATAGCATTCGGCCCCATAACTCCAAATTGAATATTTGTCTTTAGAATGGATTTGTTTTTATAGGCTCTTAGAATTCCGAAACTTCCATATAGATATCCTGCAAAAGGTCTATCATGCTGCAAAACACTAATAACTGTAGGCTTAAAAGGCGTATAAATCTCATGGCCTAGTTGGAATTCATAGATTTTTTTCTCATAATCACCAAAATCTGAAGCCAAATATCGATATGATAAAAAGATTCCGTTGCTATAATATTGGTCTTTTTTTATTGAAACATATAAATCGTTATCACTAACAAAACTAAATTCTTTGGAAAGTTTTTGTTGAGAAAAGGTGGTTGTGACCACAAAAAAAAACAATCCTAAAAAAGTACACTTCATAAAAACAAATATAGGATATGTTAATAAAACAAGAAGATGTAAAATGTGTTAAAAAAAAGTAATATTTTAGAGCGCTATATTATAAAAAAACATGAGTGATTCAAAGCCCTTATTAAATTCTGAAGATTTTCTTACTTCTAAGACAACAAAAGAATTGTTGTCTGTGATGAAGGAAAAAGGAATTTCACATCAAAAGATTGTGAATACCTTATCCTATGAAAAACAATTAAGGCATTTGCAAATTGAGTTGGTAAAACTACAACAGTGGCTTTTAAAAAAGAACAAAAGAATAGCGATTATTTTTGAAGGTAGAGATGCAGCAGGAAAAGGAGGGAATATTAGACGGTTTATGGAACATTTAAACCCTAGATCTTCAAAATTGGTTGCCTTAAATAAACCGACAAATGTTGAAAAAGGGCAATGGTATTTTCAACGTTATATAAAAGAATTACCAAATCCAGGACAGATTGTTTTTTTTGATAGAAGTTGGTACAATAGAGCTGTAGTTGAACCTGTGATGGGGTTTTGTACCCAACAAGAATATAAAGAGTTTTTGGTACAGGTGCCTGAATTTGAACATATGCTCTATGAAGATGGGCTTATTGTTATTAAATTTTGGCTTTCTATTTCTAAAGAAGAGCAGTTAAAACGTTTTGACGCTAGAAATGCAAACCCTCTAAAAAGATGGAAGTTTAGCCCAGTGGATAAAAAAGGACAAGAATTATGGAAGACATATTCTCTTTATAAAGAAGAGATGTTTAGTAAAACACATACCTCTTATTGTCCTTGGATGATTATTAAAACCAACAATAAAAAAATAGCAAGGTTAGAGACAATGCGTTATGTGCTTTCAAATTTTGACTATGATGGAAAAAAAGAAGCGTTGACAACATTAACTCCAGATCCTAACGTAGTAATGCGTTATTATAGATCAGCTCATCAGATAGATTAAGAATGGAAAGAGAACTAACACATTTAGAACTTTTAAAGTTAAACAAAGGGAAAACATTAACGGCTTTGCTTTCTAGAGAGCCTATTAATGTAGATAGAGCAATGCGTTATGCAGATTATGAACGCAGATTAAAAGAACTGCAAGTTGAAGTGATTAAACTTCAGACTTGGGCTATTCAAAATAATGAAAAAATTGTAGTGCTATTTGAAGGTAGAGATGCAGCAGGTAAAGGGGGTGCTATACGGAGGATTACAGAAAGAATAAATCCGAGACATATTAGAATAGTAGCACTTTCTAAACCAACAGAAAGTGAACAATCTCAATGGTATTTTCAAAGATATATCCAGCAACTTCCTAAGGCAGGTGAAATGGTTTTCTTTAATAGAAGCTGGTACAACAGAGCGGTGGTAGAACCTGTTAATGGATTTTGTACTCAAGAAGAGTACAAGATATTTATGACTCAAGTAAATGATTTTGAAAGAATGATTTTAGATTCGGGAATCCATTTGGTTAAAATCTACATGTCTATTTCTAAAAAAGAGCAAGCAAAACGTTTTGATGAAATAAAAAATGATCCTTTAAAACAATGGAAGATGTCTCCTGTAGATGAGAAAGCC
>JAESUF010000252.1 GCA_016763215.1 Flavobacteriaceae bacterium | reverse complement strand
TTGTTCTAGGGCTAAATTCTTGTTCAATATGAACATGCATGTCTATCAACCCAGGCATCACTACCTTATTTTTTAAATCGATTTGTTTGTCATTCTTATTCTTCGGTTTTACATAACCATCGAGAACGCTTTCAATTTTATTTCCCTTCACAACAATTGTTTTTTTGGAAAGGACCTTCCCTGACTTCGTATCAACTAATTTCCCACAATAGATATAAGTGCTTTGAGCAGACACAATAGTCATTGAAAAAATGAATGCAATAAGTAAAAGTAGTTTCTTCATTGTTTAAAATTTAATGCATAAATGTATGAAAAAAATGCCTAGATTGGTCTATAGTAAATAGGATAGGTTTTTATGAGAAAAGTAATTATTACAGGTACCAGCAGAGGAATTGGTTTCGAATTAGCTAAACAATTCGCTCACAATAATTTTGATGTGTTGGCTATCTCTAGAAATGAGAAACCTCTAAATGAATTGAGAATAGAAAACATTACTTCTATTTCTGTTGATATTTCTGATAAAGATGATCTAAAAAGAGTACAAAATTTTGTTTCCAATGAATGGAAAGAGGTCGATATTTTAATTCACAACGCTGGTTTCTTAATCAACAAACCATTTACAGAATTAACGAAAGAAGATTTCCTAAAAGTATATGAGGTGAATCTTTTTGGGGTCGTCGAATTAACACAGCTAATGATTCCTTATTTAAAAAGAGGAAGTCATGTCGTTACCATAAGCAGTATGGGCGGAATTCAAGGAAGTTTAAAGTTTCCAGGGTTAGCAGCATATAGTTCAGCAAAAGGAGCCGTAATTACCTTATCTGAACTACTTGCGGAAGAATACAAAGAGCAAGGAATATCTTTTAACGTACTGGCTTTAGGCGCGGTACAAACGGAAATGTTAGCGGAAGCTTTCCCTGACTATAAAGCACCTTTACAAGCTGATGAAATGGCAGATTATATTTATACTTTTTCAACAACTGCAACTAAATTTCACAATGGAAAAGTAGTACAGGTTTCAAGTACCAATCCTTAATAGCTAGAACTGATAAATACTTTGAAAGAAAGTTATCAAATATACGTCCCTTCTAGTGCCATTAATAGCCTACAACACTTAATTAATCTATACAATATCAATTTAAAGATTGTAAATCAGCGACAAACAAAGCATGGCGATTTTAGAAAACTTGCCAATGGAAAATTTCAAATTACCATAAACAACAATCTAAACCCATATCAGTTTTTGCTAACTTTAGTTCATGAAATTGCTCACCATGTAACCCACAAAGAATATGGAATGGTTAGACCTCATGGAAAAGAGTGGAAACAAACCTTTCAGCACCTAATGCTGCCCTTTTTACATCCAGAGATCTACCCTTCAGAAATGCTTACGCCACTCGCTAATTATTTAAAGAATCCAAAAGCAAGTACTGATAGTGATGTGAAATTATCATTAGCCTTAAAAGAAAATAAGGCTGAGAAAGGAAAGAGTTTTATCTTTGAATTACCTTTTGGATCTTTCTTCCTATTTAAAAGCAAGTGCTACAAAAAAGGAAACAAAAGAAAAACACGATACGAATGTTTACAATTAGAGTCGAAACGTTTGTATCTTTTTAATCAAAATGCAGAAGTCACAATTTATGAAGAATAGTAATTATTACGCAGTAATTATGGCCGGTGGAGTTGGATCAAGATTTTGGCCTATTAGCACACAAGAATACCCTAAGCAGTTTCATGATATGCTAGGAAAAGGACAATCCCTAATTCAAAGAACCTTTGATCGGATTAATGATATAGTTCCTTCAGAAAATATTTTAATAGCCACAAATGAGCGTTATGAGAATATCGTTTTAGAGCAATTGCCAAAAACCACAAAAGACCAATTGTTGCTTGAACCAACAATGAGAAATACCGCTCCTTGTATTCTATATGCAGCTTTAAAAATTTACGATCAGAATCCTAATGCTGTAATTTTAGTCGCTCCTTCTGATCATTGGATCGACAATGAGGGTGAGTTTACGAAAAACATTCAAGCTTCTTTTGAAGCTTGTTCTGGACAAGATATTTTAATGACATTAGGAATACAACCAAACACTCCAAATACAGGATATGGTTATATTCAATTTGAAAAAGAAGGGCCAGAAATTAAAAAAGTAAAAAACTTTACTGAAAAACCTAATCTTGAGACTGCTGAGAAATTCTTAGCCAGTGGCGACTATTTATGGAATGCTGGAATTTTTGTTTGGTCGGCAGAAAGTATTATCAAAGCTTTTGAGAAATCACTCCCAGAAATGCTGACATTGTTTAACATAATGGAGACTTATAATACTAAAAAAGAAGCTGCTTTTATCCAAACGAATTACGAAAAAGCTGAAAACATTTCTATTGATTTTGGTATTATGGAAAAGGCAAAGAATGTTTATGTACTTCCCGTGGATTTTGGATGGAATGATTTAGGAACTTGGGGATCTTTATATAATAAATTAGAGAAAGACGAGAACAAAAATGCTACTGTAGGTTCTGAAATAATTTTCAGAGATGCGAATGGAAATATGGTCAAAACTCAAGAAGGTAAGCGAGTTGTTATTCAAGGCCTAAATGACTATATTGTCGTTGAAAAAGAAGGTGTCCTTCTTATTTGTCCTAAAAAGGATGAACAAGACATTAAACAAATTGTATCCAATGTTCGGGAAGAATTTGGTGATGATTTTGTGTAAAGCTACTCAAACATGGAAGAAAATCAAACAACCCCAAACGAAGACAAACAAGAGAATGTAAAAAAAGAATTCAAAAGTTTTGCTACTAGCGTAAAAGTATTCTTTTCAGAACTTCTTGATCTTAGAGAAGGAACTGACAAAAAAGAAACCATTCAAAAGATTAAAGATGGTATTCCTGTAAAAAGTCATACTGCTTGGATTCTTATCTTTTCTATTATTATTGCCTCTATTGGTTTGAATATAAGTTCGACAGCTGTTGTTATTGGAGCCATGCTTGTATCTCCTTTAATGGGTCCTATTTTAGGAATTGGCCTGTCAATAGGTATTAATGATATTGATACGATGAAACGCTCATTGATCAATCTAGGCGTTATGATTGGGTTAAGTGTTATTACTTCTTTTTTATTTTTTAGTATTCCTATATTTCAAGAAGAAACTCCAGAATTACTGGCTAGGACAAAGCCTGATGTGCGTGATGTGTTAATCGCTATTGCTGGTGGTTTGGCTCTGATTGTCGCACTAAGCAGACATAAAGAAATGACCAATACAATAGCAGGTATTGCAATTGCTACTGCTTTAATGCCACCTCTATGTACGGCAGGATATGGTTTGGCCATTGGGAACCTCAGCTATTTTGGTGGAGCCATGTTTTTATTTATTATTAACACTATTTTTATTGCCCTTGCAACCTTTGTTATTGTGAAGTTTTTAAAATTCCCAATGGTAAAATATATCAATTCTGCTAGCAGAAGAAGAATCGCTCAATTAGCATCGGTAGTGGCATTAATTATTTTCTCTTTTAGTATTTATCAGTTTTATCAATTGTTTCAAGAGAACAGGCATAAACAAAACTCTGAACGTTTTATTTCAGATTTGGAAAAGAAAACTGGCGCCGGTATTATTGGTCAAGAGATCAGCTATGGAAACAAGGAAATAAAGTTAGTTGTATTAGGCCAAAATTTAACGGAAAAAGAAAAGAATGAATGGAAATCAAAACTGACTTCTTATGGTCTAACGGATACTGAATTAAAGATAACACAAGACGAAGAAAACACAAAACTTCTAGACAAAGTAAAGTCTATTGAAGATTTATATGTAAAGAACCAAAAACTGATTGCTTCTAAAGAAGAGAGTTTACAAGAAAAAGATATTAAAATCCAAGAATTGAGTAAAGCTTTAGACAGATTAACCAAGGAACAGATTCCTTTCTTTCAATTAAGTCAAGAAGCAAAAATCAACTATGAAGGATTAAAAACAATTAGTTTTTCTAAAGTTTTAGTTACAAATTTCCAAACGGTCGATACTATTCCGGTGGCATCTATTAGTTGGCATGATGGTATTCCTGAAGATTTAAAATTAAAAACACGGCTAGCTGCTTGGTTAAAAACAAGGCTAAAGCTAGACACACTTATTGTTAGAGAAGAATAAATTTGTTTTATAAAAACAAAAAAGCTTCTCAAATGAGAAGCTTTTTTTGTGACCGGGCTGGGGCTCGAACCCAGGACCCTCTCCTTAAAAGGGAGATGCTCTACCAACTGAGCTACCAGGTCATT
>JAESUF010000251.1 GCA_016763215.1 Flavobacteriaceae bacterium | reverse complement strand
TTGATTTTAATAAAGACGAAGTTCAACCTCTAAATTGGACATTTCTTTAAAATAAATAACACACTCACTAAAAATAGTCTTTCAAACTTTAATTCTTAATTTTTTCTTTTTTCTCTTTCTCTCGCTGTTTAACAGGGTTTCCATCTGCATCAATTTCCACAATTTCATCAAACCCAAGTTTAGCTAAAGAAGCTCCTATTTTAGCTTTATCCCCTACAATAAACCAATTTACTGCGTCAGGATTAACAGCTTTAACACTTACCTCTTGAAGTTCTTTTAATGTAATATTTCTTACATCATCACTATACTTTTGATAATAGTCATATGGTAATTTATACTTCACTAAATTATATAAGGAAGCGTTCACAGCGTTATTGGTTTCCCATTGACCAGGGAGTTTTAATATTTGGTTTGTTTTTACCTTATCCAATTCTTCCTTAGTCGCTTTTCGTGTAGACACAAAATCAGCAATTTCTTTACGCAACTCAATTACAGATTCAGCAGTTTTATCTGTTTGTACGGGTGCATATACAAGAAACGGTCTATCGTGTTGAGTGCCTAACACCAAACCTCCTGCTCCGTATGACCAATGTTTATCTTCTCGTAAATTCATATTAATTCTCGACGTAAAATCACCTCCTAGAATATTGACCATTTGTTGTAAAACTACTTCAGAAACTTCTCCATGTTTTTTTGTTAAATGTCCAGCTATGATAATAGACTGTAATGATCCTGGTCTGTCAATTAAATACAATGTATTCTTCGTATTTGGTTTCGCGTTGGTGAACTTAATCGTAGACAACGTTCCCCTTTCCCATGTTCCTAAGTTTGCCTGTAATTTTTCTCGCAGCTCTTTCATACTAATATCGCCAGTAACAATAATGGTTGCGTTGTTAGGTTTGATCCATTTTCTATAAAAATTTGCAACATCATTCTTTGTAATATACCGTACGGTATTCTCATAACCTGTTCCTGTAAAAGGAGCACTATATGGGTGTCCTTCTCCATATAAATACTTATTCATAGACCTCAACACCATTCTAAATGGTCTTGATTTCTCTGATTTTATTGTATTTAATTGTTGCTCTATTAGTCGTTTTAATTCCCTTTTTGAAAAGGCTGGGTTTTGGATTACATTAGAGAAAATAGCTAAACTAGCATCTAGGGTTGGTTTTAATGTATTTAAGAATACACTAGAAACATCAAGGTCAGAACTTGTAAATAAATTAGCGCCTAATAGCTGTAATTTTTCATTAATCTGTAACGATGTCAAATCTCCTGTTCCTTCGTCCAATAAATTCATTGTTAAATAAGCGACTCCTAGTTTGGATTGAACATCTGTTTTAAACCCTGCATTGAACATCATTTCCATAACAATGGTAGATGCGCCTTTTCTTTCTGCTAACACAATTGTTAATCCATTCGATAATTTGGTTCTTTGGATTTTTGGAAACGTCGATTTTTTTGAAGTACGTAAAGGAGGTAATTTAGATCGATCAACCGTTGTTTTTTCTACCGTATATTTCGGAAAAGGATTGCAAACGAGTATGTGTTTTCCTCTTGTCAGCCATTTTTTTGCAGTAACTCTCAAGTCTTCAATAGTAGCCTCTTCTACAAACTTTAATTGATCTCTATAGTATGCTGCTTTTCCATGATAGGTTTCATTAGACGCCAAAATATCAGAAACACCACCATAACCTCCAATGCGTTCCAATCCTTTTATAAACGAAGCAAAATAAGAAGCTTTTACTCGTTTCAATTCCTCTTTGGTAGGCCCTTTTTCTATAAACTTATTTATTTGTGCCAGCAACTCTCTTTTCACCCTTTCTACATCTTCGCCATGAATAACATTTGCTCTTACAACAAACTTACTTGCTAATTCTGCAGAAGCCTGATAACTAGCTACTGAACTAGCGACTCTATCTTCATAAATCATTTTCTTATACAATCTGGAATTCTTCCCTCTACTTAGTATCGATGAGATTAAATCGAATTGCAAGTCTTCACGACTTCCATAAGGGGGCGTATTCCATGCAAATAAAACACGACTCTCTCGAACCCTATCTTGATATACTTGATACGAGTCATTGGTGCGCTCTGGGATGTTTATTTCTTGTCTGATAATCGTTGGTCCTGAGGGAATATCTCCAAAATATTTCAACACTTTATCATATACTTCTCTAGATTTAATATCTCCAGCAATTGCTATTACAGTATTGGCAGCACCATAATAGGCCTTAAACCATTCATGAACATCTTCTAAAGATGCTGCGTTTAAATCTTTTGTCTCCCCAATAACTGTCCAAGAATACGGATGCCCTTTAGGATATAAAGCTTTCGTAATTAACTCTTGTTCTTTACCATAAGGCTGATCTTCTCTTTGACGTTTTTCATTCAGAACTACATCTCGTTCTTCGTCTAATTTTGCTTGATTAATGGCACCTAAAAGATGCCCCATCCTATCTGATTCTAATAACAACAACTGATCTAAAGCGGCAACTGGAACATTTTGAAAGTAATTTGTTCTATCTACATTGGTTGTACCGTCAACGCTTGTGCCTCCTATTTTTTCTAGCGCTAAAAAGTAATCTTTGTTATAGTTTTCACTTCCATTAAACATTAAATGTTCAAATAAATGCGCAAACCCACTCTTGCCTGGTTTTTCATTTTTGGACCCCACATGATACCACATATTAACAGCTACAATAGGTGCCTTATGATCTTCATGAACAAGTAATGTTAATCCATTCGGAAGAATATATTTTTCATAATCAATATAGATGTCATCTGCCTTAAACTCAAAGTTTTGAGCAAAAGATAAATGACTTAATAAAAATAATAAGATAAAAAAAGCTAATACTTTTTTCATGAAAAAGGTTGATTTATATCACTAACATTAACAAAGAGGCTTGTCAATATAATTATAAAATAACAAATCAGCTGAAAAAAGCTTACTCAAATTTATTTCCCTGGGAAATCGGCTTTTCTTTTTTCTAAAAAGGCTGTAGTCCCTTCTTTAAAGTCTTCAGTTCCAAAACAGTTTCCAAATTCTGTAATTTCAGTTTCAAAACCATTTACGCCATCTTTAAATCCTGCATTTACTGCACGTATTGCAGCACCAATCGCTACTGATGAATTTCTCATAATTTTACTTGCTAGTTTTTCTACTAGAGGAAGTAACTCTTCTAAGCTTGACACATAATTTACCAAGCCTACTTCTTTGGCATCATTTGCAGAAATCATTCCAGCAGTCATAATGAGTTCCATCGCTTTTCCTTTTCCTACTAATTGTGACAAACGTTGTGTTCCTCCATAACCTGGAATTACACCTAAAGAAACTTCTGGCAATCCCATTTTTGCATTGTCGGAAGCAACTCTAAAATGACAAGCCATTGCCAATTCTAAACCTCCTCCTAAGGCAAACCCATTTACTGCAGCAATAACAGGAGTTGAAAGGTTCTCTACAAAATCAAACAATTGTTCTTGTCCGTTAGCCGCTAACTTTTGTCCTTCCTCTACAGCAAAATTCGAAAATTCTGAAATATCAGCCCCAGCAACAAATGCTTTTTCTCCACTACCAGTAAGGATAATTACTTTGGTCTCTGCATCATCATTCAATACATCAAAAGCATCATGTAACTCACTTATCGTGTCAATATTTAGAGCATTTAGTTTTTTAGGTCTATTAATCGTAATGGTTGCTAATCCATTTTGTTGACTTACCAGAATATTTTCAAAATTCATATTATTGACTTGTTTATGTTTTTGGTAAAATTACAGTAAATACTGTTCCTTTTCCTTCTTCTGAAGTGAAATTTATAGAGCCTTCATAGGCTTCAATAATATTATTTATCATAGGTAACCCAAGTCCCATTCCACTTGACTTTGTCGTGAGTTTAGGTTCAAAAATTAGATGCTCTACATCTTTTCCGATTCCTTTTCCATTATCGGAAACTTCAATAATAATTTTATCTTCTCTAGATGAAACTTTTACCTCAATCTTTGGGTTTTCTTCTTCTTCTGAAGCTTGGTTCGCGTTGGTAATTAAATTCGTTACAATTCTAATTAATTGTGTTTTATCGAGATTTCCATACAATTCATTTTCTGTATGATGGTATGAAACATAATCTTCATTAAAAATATCCAGCGCCATTTTCACCACACCAATTACCTCAATCTTTTCACGTTTTTGTTTTGGCATTTTGGCAAAATCAGAGAAAGCAGAAGCAATAGAATTCATTACATCTATTTGTTGAATTAAAGTTTCACTGTATTCCTTTACCTTTTCATTAATTTTTGGGTCATTTACATCAAATCTACGCTCAAAACTTTGTACGGATAATCGCATTGGCGTTAATGGGTTTTTAATTTCATGAGCTACTTGCTTTGCCATTTCCCTCCAAGCTTGTTCACGCTCGCTTTGCGCCAATTTAACTGCGCTTTCTTCCAGCTCATCAATCATACTGTTGTACGCCTCAACTAAAATATCCAATTCGGAACTCGTTGCATCTAAAATGATCTTTTCATTTCGTTTGTTCAACCTTGTTTGCTGCATCTTTGCACTAATAGTCTTGATTGACCTTGTAATGTAACTCGACAGGAAATAAGCCAATGTAATGGCAATTAAAAACATAAAGAAATACACAAGACTTAACCGAGATAGAAACTCTTGAAGTTCTTGTTCTTGTTCTACATTATCTTGGTTAAATTCTAATTTGAGAATTCCAATACTTTTAGACAAAGGATCTAAAATATAGGTATAGGATGTTTCTAAACTAGTCTTTTTCCCTTCTATAACTTCAAAAATTCGTTTGTCTGGTCTTTCTTTTAGCCTTGTAATGTCATTTTTAGATAAGGAATCTAGAGCTATCTGTTTAAAATCTAAAGGTATTGATGTCTTTAAAAGTTTTCCTTCTAGATCATACATCGTAATTTCCAGGTTGAGAATCTCTGAAATTTCAAAGATTCTATCTTGAAAGATATGTACTAAATTTTCTGTAATTACTGGATAGGTAGTTTTCTTATTCAGGTGAATTTCTATGCTCTTTTTTGTCGCCTGTTCTTTACGTCCAAAACGTTTAATGTTGTACTCTTTTGTTTGCTCATCATACTGGTAAATGGTCACCGTGATAATTAATATAGATGCTAATAAAATTAGCAAGATCATGGATAAGAATATCCGTATTCGAAGCGATATTTTTCTAAAATTGAACACTTAATTTTCTAAATTAATTCGTTTGGTTTTCATTACTAATAAATCGTCAAACTCTCCATCTTCATCCCAATCATATATACACGTTCCTATAAATCCTCCTTCAGTCATTTGAATATGGTAAGCTACTTTTACATCTCTACCTCCATAAAAAAACGCTACATAAAGTGAATCTCCTTTCACATTCCACTTCCCAGAAGAATCTCCTTGTCTTTTTCTTTCCTTATCCAAAAACCAAGCGACAAATGTCCCGTCTTCATTGTATGAAGATTGAGCAATCCTTGCAGGGTTGTTTTCAAATTTATCTTCAAAAACATTGATTGAATCTGATTTCTGAAATGTTGGCATTTCTATTTTTAGATAGGTCGTTTGCCAAGAATCGGCCATATAGTCTTGTAATGTATTTTCCTTTTTACATGAAGCAAAAAGTATTCCAAATACAAGGCAAGGAAGTAAATTTTTCAATGTCATTGTCAGACCATTTAATGATAACAAGATACTTAAAAATAGTTATTTATATTTCAATTTCATCAGTACTAAAAACAACGAAGTAACTGCAGTAACTCCATTGGCTAAAATCATTGGCAAACTATTAATATGTACTGCATAAATTACCCATAAAACAATTCCAATAAAAAAAGAAATATACATTGTTAAAGACAATCCTCCTGTATCTTTCGTTTTCCAAGTTTTATACACTTGAGGCAAAAAAGAAGCCGTGGTTAAGACTGCTGCTGCCATTCCTAAAATCTCGTAAAAATCCATTTTTAATTGTTTTATAGTAGCTACTTCCGTTACTCAATCGAGTTGAATATACGTTTTTAGGAAAGACAATAAAAACGATACCAGCATGAAATTTCTCAATCGCCCAAAAGGCTCATTTCGAAATGACATACGGTAATTTTCTTACCAAAAGCACACTGTGTGTGTGTTAACCAACAATATTCACAATCTTCCCGGGAACTATAATCACTTTCTTAGGGGTACGCCCCTCTAATTGTGCTTGAGTTTTTTCATGGGCCATCACAACTTTCTCCATTTCTTCTTTGCTCATGTCTAAAGGCAATTCTAGGGTGAACCTCTTTTTTCCGTTGAAAGAAATTGGATAATTCTTAGAGCTTTCTACCAAATGTTTTGCATCAAAAACTGGGAAAGCAGCCTCAGAAATAGATGCTGTATTTCCTAACTGACTCCATAATTCTTCTGCTATATGTGGTGCATAGGGAGAAATCAAAATCAATAATGGTTCTAAAATTGCTCGCTTGTTGCATTTTTGAGCGGTTAACTCATTTACTGCAATCATAAAGGTAGAAACCGATGTGTTGAATGAGAAATTCTCAATATCTTCTTCTACTTTTTTAATGGTTTTGTGCAAGGTTTTTAATTCTTCTGCCGTGGGTTTAACATCAGAAATACGAAGAACAGCTTCCTGACCTTCCTCAAGGGAAGAATAGAACAACTTCCATAATTTTTTTAAGAATGATGAAACTCCAGAAATACCAGCAGTTTTCCATGGTTTTGCTTGTTCTAAAGGTCCTAAGAACATTTCAAACAGCCGTAATGAATCTGCTCCGTATTCTTCGCAAATTC
>JAESUF010000250.1 GCA_016763215.1 Flavobacteriaceae bacterium | reverse complement strand
ATGTTTAAATAAATATAGTTTGAATTTGTTTGGTCTTCTATTACTAATGTTTTGTCTATAGGGAAGTTTACTTTTTTACCAGTAAACTTATTCAAGGTTTTCACCGGGTTTTTAATTAATTCTTGTTTAAAGTTTTTATCTACCCACGCTTTAGTGTAAATGGTTACTAAAAATTCTTGACCTTTTTGTTGCTGTAGTGTAGGTTTCATACTCTTTAACTTATTAACGAATTAAATCAAAATCTTCTTGAGGAGGTGCAGAGTCTCCTATCAAATCAAATTTGATGTCTAATGGTTTGTATAAAAAAGAGGCTCTTAAGCCATCAGCCACAGCTTCTAATTGCTCTTCATTTAATTCAATATCATTCATTTCTCCACTTGCAGGAATAGTTATATATACTGTAGATTCATCCGTTTGATCGTTTACTACAAGTGTTTTTCCTTCAGGAAGGCGCACTTTTTCACCAGTTAGTTTCTCTATGGCCATAACTGGATCAGACAATAATTCACTTTTAAAAGTTGCATCTTCCCATGCTTTTTGAATAATTTCTTGCATCAATTTTTGTTCTTGTTTAAATTCCATAATTAAATTATTTTAGTTATTATTAGTTTATATGTTATAAAGGTCTTTATTTAATCATTGATAAAACTGTCAAGAAGACTGATAAAAATTACTTTAAATCTTTTAATTGTACTTGCTAGTAAATCAAACTCATCATCAATTTGTTCTAGTGAAATATCAAAACTTTGAACTTTAGATACTGTTAGTTTCAGCTACTTTTACCTTCGATGTTATAGTAGTAAGTTTAATTTTAGTTGCTACTTAAGAAAGGTCATCTTAACTATGTTCAGTAGTATAATCCCATTGCAGTTAAGATGGTTCTTAAAGAGTATTGTAGATTTTTTAGAATTTATTTTTAAATGATCCTAATTAATGATCACAGCTTATTCTTTATTTATTAATTTTAAAAGACCACCTCTTATTAATCTTTTGGAAAGTTTTATTTTATTGGCATCATTTAGTATTGGGATTTCATGAACGTAAAAACCCGTATGATTTTCGGATATGAACTCTAAAGATGGTGCTATTCCTATAGGACCACGTATAACATTTCCAGGATAAATAATTCTAGCAATAGTATCCAGTTGCTGTACCTTACACGTCATATTATCTCTTTTTATAAGATAGGTGTCTAGGTTAACATCATTCATCTTATCTAAATTATCAAAATGACCATCTCCTTTTGGTTGACCGCTTGTTCTAAATTCTTCAGCTAAAAAATGTAAGGCTCCTGTAATACTATTACCAGTAGATAGTTCCTTGCAAATGGTTGGAGTGATATTTGTTATTTTGTCTGATATGTTATTGAACGTATTATCATTTGATAAATATCCAATGGGTAATGCTTGACGTAAAGGAAGATTTGTTTGAGCTAAATTTTGTAGTGTCTTTGATATAAAGTCTAGCCATTGTGTTGGGTAGACTCCAATTGTTAAGTGTAAAGAAGATTCATCAGTTGTGTAAGCTTCATGTGGGATTCCACGTGGAATGTACATCATATCTCCAGCATTTAATGTTATTTCTTTAACATTCTGTAACTGTTCTCTTTGAAATATAGGTTGAAAACTGTTTACCAAAGGTGTTTTATATTGGTCATCATAAATTTTCCAATGTTTTTTTCCTGCAACTTGTAGTACAAATACATCATGAGCGTCATAATGAGGAAATAATGCTTTTTGGTTTTTAGGAGTTAAATACATGTTCCCTTTTGTTTTATGACTCAATAATTGTCTTGCATTTTGACAAAGGGTTTTAATTGGTTTCCAAAACCGGTCAATTTCATTAATCACAATAGTATAACCATCTCCATAAGCGGCATACAATTGATTCAAGTTTAAACTCCCGTCTTTGTTTTCGTATTTTGTAGCGTTTAATGGTTCTTGATTTTTAACGACTCTTAGACTTGATCCTTTTGGTCGATGTAAATCTAAAACTTCATCTATTTGAGATATAGTTAATAGGGAATTGTAATATGAAGAGTCTTCTCTTCTTATGAGTAGTACTTTTTTATCCCAATGATTGTCATTGAAATCTTGAATTGTCATTGGGTTAATCAAATCGTGAAATGTCGATATTACGTCCTCTTTAGTTAATAATTCATTCATTTTTATAGTAATTAAAGTTGTTGTTTCTTATGTTCTTTTTTATTCTAAAGTTGAGTAGTTATTATCAATATGCTTTTTTGTAAAAAAACAGTATCTATAAAGCTTTTATGGTACTAATATATAGTAGAACTAGGTGCTAAAGCTGCCAATAATAACGTTGAAAATGCCACGGGGAACTTTTTCTATTTATGCTCTTTACATTTAAGAGTTATTCTATAATTCAAAATTCTGCATTCTTCTTATTAATTATTAAATTAATAAAGACTCAGAGTATGAATGAAATCTAAAACTTATAGCCGTCTTACATTAAGAAGCTCTTTTGGGTACATATCGTACTGCTCCTTGAATAATTTTGAAAAATAATGTGTATCATAATATCCAACAGCATAAGAAATTTGTGAGATGGTATCGTATAAATAATCATCAATACATTGTTTCGCTTTGTGTAATCGTAAAACTCTAATATATTTATTAGGTGTTAAGTAAAGAAGGTTTTTTATTTTGCGATGTAATTGCCTTTCACTAACAGCCATTTTGTACGATAGGTCATAAAGATTTAAATCTTTATGCTCAATGTTTTTATTAACTTCATCTTCTATTTTTATAAGCCACTCAGTATCTTGTCTGGATATTTTTTTGGATTAAGTTCATTTTTGCACATAGATTTCACTCTTTCATTCGAGTGATAAATTTCATAAATTAAAGGAACTCTTTCTATAGCTTTGTCTCCAGTGGCTAATTTAACAACTTCTTCAATTAGATTGGCGATTTCTTGACTACTAGAAAAAATAACTTCACTAGGTTTTTTATTTAATGATTTTGAAGTGTTCAGTCTTGAGAATTTTTCACTAGCTTCTATTATTGAAGCTAGAGGAGCTTTAATGTTTTTAACCAATTGTATTAAAACATCTGAAGAACTCAAATCTATTTCTTTTCTATTTAGATTCATTTTTTAGTTTTTTAGTTATTCATTTGTTTTAAGCACTGTAAGCAAATTGGTTAGCGGTATTGTTCTGCGATATCTTATAGGGCCCAGAATTTACATTTAGATCATTCTCTACTAAATGCTTATTCTTATTATAGAAATTAATTAACCCATCATATGTCATTGCAATTGGTATCGTTTCAGAACCTAAATAGTTTACAGGTTTTCCTATTGTTGTAGTTTTTATACCAAGTAGATTAAGTATTCTCAATAATTTACTATCACATTCTGCAAAAGCAATATTCCCATTGCTTTTGCAGACAGGTGTGATGGCGCAAATCATTAGTTGCTTAAATAAATTAATATCTCGGACCCCTTTTCTTATTGCAAATCGTCCTATATGGTAAATGTTATTTATACAAGGTTTGTTAATTACGAGAAGTGGGTTAATGCCAAATATTTTTTGAAGAGGTAAAACATCAATATAATTCCACTTTAAAACACGAATAGTACCTAATATGAACCCGAAATAATCTTTAGCAGTAAAACCTTCAGAGTTTTCATAAAAGGTTAGTTCTTCTTTATAAATAGAATTGATATCATCTTTATAATCTTTGGATATGTTGTTATTTGAATGATGTTTTAAGTTTTCAGAGACAACAAATTTTGCTAAATCATATATTTGATTTGCATGAATCTTTTCTAAATAGTTTTTCTTGAGTTTCATATATCGTATATTTTACTCTCAAATTTATTTAGATAGTGTCATGGTTTTATTACACAAAAGTGTAGTACTGAATTGGTTGCTTAAAAACTACACAAATGGGTAGTGTGTGAAAAATTGTATTATATTTGATAGAAACTGTTCCTATGCCCGATGTAAATGATTTTTTTTCTTTTAGAAATACCGTTGGTGATATTTCTAATAGTGAGCAAAAACAAACAACCAATTATATAGAAACTATTGAGGCTTTTGCAAGAACAACTTATAAAAGTATTTATGTAATCGATTATCAGAAAAAAGGGTTTGAATATGTTTCAGATAACCCTTTGTTTTTATGTGGGCATACAGCAGAGGAAGTGAAAAAGATGGGGTATGCTTTCTATTTTAAATATGTTATAGAGCCTGATTTAAACCTTCTTTTAAAGGTAAATACGATAGGGTTTGAATTTTATGAAAAAATAGTATTAGAAGAGAGAAAAAATTATACGATATCTTATGATTATCATTTAAAAAACCAAGAGGGTAAAAAGATCTTAATTAATCAAAAGTTAACACCATTATTCTTAACTGACGATGGTAAAATTTGGAAAGCTATTTGTATTATTTCTCTTTCAGCTGAAAATAAATCAGGAAATATTAAAATTTATAAGAAAGGAGATAATAAACTTTTTAATTACGATTTGGAAGGTAATTTTTGGAAAGAAACTGAAGTCATAGAACTAACAAGTCGAGAAAAAGAAATTCTACAATACTCAACTAGAGGTTTTACTATAAATGAGGTAGCCGAAGCAATTTTTGTTTCTCCGGACACTGTCAAATTCCATAGAAAGAAATTGTTCGAAAAGTTAGATGTTGCAAATATTTCTGAAGCTATTGCATATGCTACAAGCAACAAATTGATTTAACTATTCAT
>JAESUF010000249.1 GCA_016763215.1 Flavobacteriaceae bacterium | reverse complement strand
ATTTTATAAATTTAAAAAGCCCAATCTTACGATTGGGCTTTTTAAATTTATAGTATTAGGGAATTAATTATTATGCAAGTTTATTATTTCTTGATTTGTTAATTCTCTCCACCTTCCTCTTGGGATATTTTTCTTTGTCAATCCTGCAAATAAGACACGATCTAGCTTTACTACTTTGTATCCTAAATGTTCAAAAATCTTACGTACAATTCTGTTTCTACCTGAATGGATCTCTATTCCCACTTCTGTTTTACTTTCTCCTTCTACATAAGAGATGGCATCAATAAAAACTTTCCTTCCTTCAATAATAACATCCCCGCGAAGCTTTTCTAAGTCTTTTAAAGTCAATTTCTTATCTAAAGACGCTTGGTATAATTTCTTTACATTATGTTTTGGATGCGTAAGTTTCTTCGCTAAATCACCATCATTCGTAAACAACAACAACCCTGTTGTATTTCGATCCAATCTTCCAACTGGGTAAATACGCTCATTGGTCGCATTTGCCACCAAATCCATTACAGTTTTTCTACCACGTTCATCTTCCATGGTGGTAATGTAATTTATTGGCCTATTTAACAATACATACCGCTTTGCTTCTGGAGAAATAGAACTTCCATCAAAACGAACAACATCATCAGGCTGTACCTTATACCCCATTTCCGTTACTAATTTTCCGTTTACGCTAACACTCCCGTGCTCTATATATGTATCTGCTTCTCTACGAGAACAAACACCAGAATTAGCGATATACTTGTTCAATCGAATCCCAGAAGAATCGTTTGTTTTTTGAACAGGTTTTGATTTTTTAAAGTCTTTTTGGTAACTTTTTTTACGTTGAGGAGAGTTGCCTTTACTTGCTTGTCGTCCTCCCGACGATTTTTTATGTGAATTCATTGTAAAAATTTCGGCAAATGTACAGTTAAATATTTGATTTTTAGCTGCCTCTCTTCATCACTTTTCAGTTAATCAATGGAATTAGTTTCTCTTTAATGGAGTTTATCAATCACTCTTTCAATTAATAGACTTGTGTCTATAAAAACCAAACTGAAAACACCTAAAAGAAGGAGTAATTTTAAAATAGTATGAAGAATCGTATAGTGTCTTGTTTTTGTAGATTTAAATAGTAATACTCCAATCAACACCAAAGTAACCATCGCTGTATAAAAATAATAACACATGTGCGCAATCGCTGGATAATTCAATAGAAAAATAACAGGAATCAACGTTAATGCCAATAGAAATAGTGAGAAAAACTTTGTATTTCTCTCTCCGTAAGCAACAGGGAATGTTTTATAATTACTGACCAATGCTCCTTTTATGTTTTCTAAATCCTTGATTAATTCTCTTACCATAATTACCAAAAACAGAAAAACTGCATGTACAAATATGATCTTAGAGAAGTTCTTAAAATAGACAAAAACAACAAAAAATGGTAGTATGGTTAGTATTGTTGCAGAAATTAATCCTGTTAATGGATACCGTTTGAGTTTGTGAGAATAAAACCAAATTCCGAAAATATATACCGAAAAAAATAAGGCTGCTTTCCAAGACACCAATAATCCAATAACTACTCCAATAAAATTTAATATAAAATACAACGTAAGTTTTGTATCCTGATGAACAAAACTATCTAGACCTGCTTTGTAAGGTCTATTTATTTTATCAGCTTTAGCATCGTAAAAATTATTGATAATATATCCACCAGCAACAACACAAATTGTAGCAAGTACAACAAAAAACAGGTGCAAGTCTAAAACGACGTGTCTTATTGAATTTTGAGGCGAGAAAATAAAAATAGAGGCTAAATATTGAGCGATAACAAGGACTAAGATATTATATCCTCTTACGACCGATAAAAGGCTAAAAACTTTATAAAATAAAGAAACTTTTTTAGCTCCCCTCATTTGTGACATCTCTAAAATCTATAAACTATTTCTAATTTGTAATCTTTTAAAGACACTTTTGCCTTCTCATAATCTTCAGTAAATCCTAAGATATATCCACCTTCACCAGAACCACATAATTTAAGATAGTAGTCATTTGTTTGAATCCCCTTCTCCCATACCTTGTGAAATGCGGAAGGAATCATTGGCTTAAAGTTCGCTAAAACCAGTTTAGAAAGACTTTTCACATTCCCGAAAAGTGATTTCACATTTCCATGTAAAAAATCATCAATACAGGCATCAGTATACGTAGCAAACTCTTCGTTTAACATTTTTCGAAACCCTTCATTCTTCATCTTATTCATAAAGATACTTACCATGGGGCCAGTCTCTCCAACTTGTTCTGAATCTAATAAGAATACAGCTCCTTTCCCTTGTTTTTGCGAAGGAATTCCTGCTGGTTCTATATTTGTTTTTGAGTTGATTAAGATGGGCAAGCTCAAATAACTATTTAAAGGGTCTAAGCCTGAACTTTTTCCATGGAAAAAAGATTCCATCAAAGAAAAAATTCCTTTTAACTTTAACAGCTTATCTCGAGTTAAATTTTCAAGGACTGTTATTTTGTCATTTGCATATTGGTCATACACCGAAGCAACTAATGCTCCAGAACTACCAACACCATATCCTTGAGGAATTGATGAATCGAAATACATTCCATCATCAATATCTGCTTTAAATTTCTCTAAATCAAAAGACACCAAATCAGTCGTTACGTTTTTAAGGTAGGTATAAAACTTGGTTAAATTTTCATTTGATTTTTTTGCTTCTCCTGTAAGGTTAGAAACAGATTTTAAAGCTCCTTTATAAGAATTGTATGGGATTGCTAAGCCTTTGGAATCTTTGATAATACCATACTCTCCAAAAAGTAAAATCTTAGCGTAAAATAAAGGTCCTTTCATAGGTTTTTATAAGGTTCAAAGGTACAATAATATTATTCACCGTCAGGGTAATAGACATTTTTATAGTAGGTTTTCCAAACACCTACTTTCTCTCCATCTCTATATTTCCCTTTGCTTTTTATTTTCCCTGTCTTATAGTAGATTTTCCAAATGCCTTCTTTCTTTCCTTTATCATAACCACCATCAATTTTCAATTCGCCTGTAAAAAAATACTTTTTATAGGCTCCATTCATAATCCCTTTCTTGTATTTTTCTTTTTTAGAGATCAATCCATTCCGATGATAATACGTAACAACTCCATTAAAATTTTCTTGATTCACAATAGAAGATTCAGATTTTCCTTCTCTATATTTATTTCCGTTCCTATAATAATCAATGATGTAATAATTACTTTTTTTCTTTTGGGGAACAGGCCTATAATACACGCCTTTTTTCGCTGAAGTTTTATGGTGACTTTCATCCATCCAAACAGTTCCCTGTACGAAAGAAAACAGTAAAAAACTGGTCATTAACAATGTGAAAAATGATAACTTATGAAGTGATTTATTCATTACGGCATACTACATATTAACGGCTCCAAAGCCGACAGTATCACAAATATACTGATTTTTTTGACAGTACTTAGATAGCTGATTTTCAATAAACTGAATAACATCCTTCGATTCATTTAGGGGATACAATACATGAACATTCGCACCAGCATCTAAGGTAAAACAGATTTTACTTCCTGTCTCCTTTCTAAAACGCCAAATTGCATTGATTATTTCTAGGGTATTGGGTTTCATCAGAATAAAATAAGGACTGCTGGTTAACATCATTGCATGTAATGTTAACGCTTCGCTTTCTACTAAATCAATAAAAGCATCAATATCACCTTGTTGAAGAATTTTAGAAATCTTCGACAGATTCTCATTTGCCTGCTCAAATCTTTGATTTGCAAATGGATGATTGTACATTAAATCGTGTCCAACAGTACTACTCACCTGTTTCTCTCCTTTGTCTACCAATAAAATAGCATCTTGATAGTCGTGAAAAACGGGATGAACTTTATAAGGAAATTGAACTCCAAATAAATCTGAACTGCCACTAATTTCAGGATGACTCCCCCAAACCACTATAGGCCCTTCAATACTTCTACTTGCACTTCCCGATCCCAAACGCGCTAAAAAAGATGCTTTCTGTTTTATAAACTCATCGCTCATTTCCACTTCGCTCAATGAGCTCTCCAAACTTAGCAAACACATAGCAATAGCGCTCATGCCACTAGCTGAAGATGCAATTCCACTGCTATGCGGAAAAGAATTTTCAGAACGAATTACCATGTCGTAATTTAAAACATAAGGACAATACTCTTGAATCCTATCAAAGAATTTTGCGATTTTCGGCTTAAAATCCTCTTTCCTTTTTCCTTCGAAAAACAAGTCAAGAGTTATTGAATCTTTAGACTCTTTTTTTACAAAATCGATTGTTGTAATCGTATGGCATT
>JAESUF010000248.1 GCA_016763215.1 Flavobacteriaceae bacterium | reverse complement strand
GCTGGAGATAATAAAACAGCATCTCCTTTTTGCGATAACTTATAAGCTACTTTTACAGCTTCTTCAGCTCCAGCAGTTTCAATCATCATTTCTACTACGTTTGAAAAAACTTCTTTCAATTTTTCATTATCCTCACCCAAACAAACAATTGCTTTTACCTTTTCTCTTACTAAAGGCATTAAATCATGGTAATCATTCCCTTTATCTACTCCCCCAACAATCCAAACTGTAGGTCTCTCCATACATTCCAATGCATAGAAAGTAGCATTCACATTGGTTGCCTTAGAATCGTTAATAAATTGAACTCCATTTACTCTCTGCACATTCTCTAAGCGATGCTCAGCACCTTCAAATTTTGCCAAACTTTCTTTAATAGATTGACTTCTTACATTAAGCAACTGTGACGCTAATGTTGCTGCCATGGTGTTCTTTACATTATGTTTTCCTTGTAATGTTAGTTTAGAAATGCTCATGCTAAATTTTTCTGTATTTAATTTTGTTATCATTTTATCTCCTCTTAAAAACGCGCCATAATCCAATTCTTTTTCTATAGAGAATGGAACTAATTTTGCATCTACTTGGTGTTCTTTTAACCATTGTTGTATTACTACATCATCTGCATCGTAAATCAAAAAATCTTCCGATGTTTGATTCTTAGTAATTCTAAATTTTGAAGCTATATACTTATCAAAGTCATAGTCATATCGATCTAAATGATCGGGAGTAATATTGGTAAGTATTGCAATGTGTGGTTTGAAATTACAGATTCCGTCTAACTGAAAACTACTTAACTCCAACACATAATTTTTATAGTCTTTTTCTGCAACTTGCAGCGCGAAACTATCTCCAATATTCCCTGCCATTCCAACATTCATTGCAAACTCTTTCATCAAATGATAAGTTAGCATTGTTGTTGTGGTTTTTCCATTAGATCCTGTAATCGCAACAATTGTCGCATCTGTAAATTGTGAGACAAATTCAATTTCTGAAATCACAGAAACTTTCTTGTTTATCAATTCTTGAACAATTGCTACTCTTTCTGGAATCCCAGGACTTTTCATTACAACATCAGCATTTAAAATCAATGACTCTGTATGCTGTTGTTCTTCAAAATTTATTTCATGATGTAAAAGAACTTCTTTGTACTTATTTTGAATGATTCCTTTGTCTGAGACAAAGACCTCATATCCTTTTTTCTTCCCTAAAATGGCGGTTCCTACTCCACTTTCCCCTCCGCCAAGTATTACTAATCTTTTCATTTTTATTTTTGAATCCCCACCTTAGCAGGAATGACAAATTCTATCTTAATTTCAATGTCACTATTGTAAATACCGCTAACAGGATTCCAACAATCCAGAAACGAACAACAATTTTACTCTCGTGATATCCTGATTTTTGATAATGATGATGCAAAGGAGACATTTTAAAAATGCGTCTTCCCTCACCGAATTTTTTTCTTGTGTATTTGAAATAGGAAACCTGTAGCATAACCGATAAGTTTTCTACTACAAAAATTCCAGCTAAAATTGGAAGCAGTAATTCCTTACGAATAGAAATCGCAATCACAGCAATAATTCCTCCGATTGTTAAACTACCAGTATCTCCCATAAAAACTTGTGCTGGATAAGTATTGTACCATAAAAACCCAATCAATGCTCCTGCAAAGGCTAGTATGTATACTGTCATCTCACCCGAATTGGGGATGTACATGACATCTAGGTAATCTGCAAAAACAATGTTTCCTGAAATCCAAGCAAATAATGCTAGCACTATGACTATAATTGCCGAGGAACCTGCAGCGAGACCATCTATTCCATCTGTAAGATTTGCACCATTAGAAATTCCTGTCACAATAAATATGGTCACAAAAATAAACACCAGCCATCCGTATTTCTCATAACCATCACCTAAAAAGCTAAGAAAATTACTATAATCTAATTCATTATCCTTTAAGAATGGAACAGTAGTTTTTGTTGTTTTATGAGCAGCATCAAAAATGATACGCTTACCATCTTGTTGTACAATTTGTTGCTCGACTGGCAGCTGTTCTTTGATGGTTACATCATCATTAAAATAAAGGATTGACCCAACAATTAACCCCAGGCCTACTTGACCTAAAATTTTGAATTTCCCTTTTAATCCTGCCTTGTTCTTTTTAAATACTTTAATATAATCATCTAAGAAACCTATCAGTCCCATCCATACCGTTGTAATCAATAGAATGATTACATAAATATTATCGAGTTTTGTTAAAAGAAGTACTGGGATTAGAGTTGAAAAGATAATTATCAATCCTCCCATAGTTGGTGTTCCCTCCTTTTGAGTTTGCCCCTCCAATCCTAAATCTCTGATTGTTTCTCCTACTTGTTGTTTTCTTAAAAAATTGATGATTCTTTTTCCAAAAATAGTAGAAACAAGTAATGCTAAAATAAATGCTGCAGCTGCCCTAAAGGTAATATATTGGAATAATCCTGCCCCAGGGAAATCAAATTGAGTTTCTAAATATTCAAATATATAATACAGCATTCTATTTTTTTAAAAGGTTAAAGCATTGTGTTACTTCTTCTAAATCATCGAAATGGAATCGCTTCCCATTAATTTCTTGGTAGGCTTCATGACCTTTTCCTGCTATCAATAAAATATCTCCTCTTTCAGAAAATTTACAAGCTGTTTTGATCGCTTGCCTTCTATCTAAAATCGTTAAGGTTTTTTTATAATTTTCTGGAGAAACACCAGCCTCCATTTCTTCTAAAATAGTTTCTGCATTTTCAGTTCTTGGATTGTCAGATGTGAAAATTGCTTGATTGCTTAATTCTGAAGCAATGTGAGCCATTTTCGGTCTTTTCATCGTATCTCTATCTCCCCCACAACCAACAACTGTGATTAATTTTTCATTGTCAGTTCTTATTTCATTAATTGTTTCCAACACATTTTTTAACGCGTCTGGTGTATGGGCATAATCTACAATTGCAGTCACACCATTTTCTGAGACAATGTTTTCAAACCTTCCACTAACACTTTCTAATTCACTTACAATGGTTAATACCTCCAATTGATCTAACCCCAATTCAACAGCAATCCCAATAATTGCTAATAGGTTATATGCATTGAAACTTCCTATTAGTTTTGTCCATACCTCTACACCATTTACAGACAACAATGTTCCTGAAAAACTCTTTTCAATGATTTTTGCTTTATAATCTGCCAACGTCTTTAACGCATAAGTTCTTTTCTTTGCTTTGGTGTTTTGAATCATTATATTCCCGTTTCTATCATCAATATTCACCAATGCAAAAGCTGTTTTTGACAAAGAATCAAAGAACCTTTTTTTCACATCTCTATATTCAGCAAACGTATCATGGTAATCTAGATGATCATGAGATAGGTTGGTAAATATCCCTCCACAAAAATCTAAACCTTCAGTTCTTTTTTGATGTATCCCATGTGAACTTACTTCCATAAAACAAAAATCTACACCAGCAACTACCATTTGATTTAAATACTGATTAATGCTTACAGAATCTGGTGTTGTATGAGTAGCAGAATACTCCTCTTTATCAACAACAACCTTAACTGTTGAAAGCAGCCCTGTTTTATATCCTGCTTTTTGAAAAAGTTGATACAAAAGTGATGCTATGGTTGTTTTACCATTGGTTCCTGTAACGCCTACCAATTTCAGCTTTCGAGAAGGATTGTCATAAAAATTAGAAGCAGTAATTGCTAAACTTGTGTTAGAATCATCAACCTGAATATAGGTTACATCTTCTTTTTTCTTTTCTGGCAATTCTTCGCATAGAATAGCACTAGCGCCAAGATCAATTGCTTTCTGAATGTATAAGTGACCATCTACTGTAACTCCCTTTAATGCCACAAAAAGATCACCTTTTTGAACTTTCCTCGAATCAAAAATCACATTGGAAACTTCAATAGTCGTATCTCCGTAAACAGCATTTACAGGTACTTTATATAATATGTCTTTTAAATACTTCAATTTAAGACAGATTTAAAATAATGGTTGCTCCTTTTCTAATTGGAGTCCCTTTTTTAATCGATTGTTTTTTTACTTTCCCTACACCTTCAACTTTCACTTTTAATCCAAAATTTTCCAACAGAGAAATCGCATCCATTGCTGGCATCCCCTTTACATTAGGCACTTTTTCATCATCACCATTGAGTACTTTATCAAAGCTTGCATATTGTTCTTCAATCTTTTCCGAGGAAATAATTTCTTTCACAACTTCACATTCAGCAGGAGTACTTATATATGTTTTTTGGGCAATCTCTTTAAATACAGGAGCCGCAACAGTTGCCCCATAGTATCCTTTCTTTTTATTTGGATCATGAATCACAACGATGCATGTATATTTTGGTTTGTCTACAGGAAAAAAACCTACAAATGAAGCTACATATCTTTTGTTTGAATACCCCGCCGCTATTGTATCTCCTTTTTCATTGACATGCTTACCTACATACTTTTTAGCAGTACCTGTTTTTCCTGCCATTGAAAAATTGGGAGAATAAATATTATCTGCAGTTCCTTTTATTACAACGTTTTCCATTATTGTTTTTAATTTCCTAATGGCTTCTGGGGAAGCTATCTGTGGATTCATAACCACTTTCTCGTACACTTCTACAGTTCTATTTCCTCTTTTCAATTCTTTAACGAATCGTGGCTTCACCATCTCCCCATTATTAGCAACTGCATTGTAAAACGTTAATGTTTGTAGTGGCGTAATAGCAATACCATACCCCCAAGACATCCATTCTAAACTTATTTTATTCCAACCTTTTTTCTTTGGATGTGGGAAAACTGGCTTCCCTTCACCTTTTATTGGTAGTCCTATTTTTTTTGTAAGTCCGTAATTTTCAAGATGCTCCATAAACTTCTCAGGATTGTCATCATAGTGTTTCCGGGTAAGCTTTACAATTCCAACATTAGACGACACTTCAAAAACTCTAGCAGCAGATATTTTACCATAACCACCTCTTTGAGAATCTTCTACTTTTTTACCATGAATAAAAATTCTTCCTTTCTCTGTATCAACAACTGTAGAGGTATCTATTACTTTATCATCCAATAAAGCCATTAGACTTGCTAACTTAAATGTAGATCCAGGTTCATGCGCTTCCCAAACTGCGTAATTTCTTTTCTCATAATATTTCCCTTTAGAAGTGCGTCCTAAATTGGAAATGGCTTTAATTTCTCCAGTTGCAGTTTCCATAACTACTGCACAACCATGATCTGCTTCAAAGTACTCTAACTGCTTTAGCAAAGCGTGATGTGTAATGTCCTGAATATTAACATCGATAGTAGTGATGACATCGTTTCCATCTAGAGGCTCAATTTCGTTTACATCGTTAATGGGCTTCCATTGACCTTTTCCGATTTTTTGCTTCCATCTAGAACCATCTTCACCTTTCATCTTTTTAAAATAAGCACCTTCAATTCCAGCTTCTCCACGATAGTCATGATAACCAATGGTACGTTCTGCAATTTTTCCGATGGGATGCGCACGTACTGTTTTTTGTTCAGCAATGAACCCACCTTTAAAAACCCCTAATTTAAAGATGGGAAACTGCTTCATTTTCACATAATCGTTGTATCCAACATTCCTTGCAATTAGCAAGTACCTGTTTTTGAATTTTTTCGCATTACGTAATTTTTTCTCATAAAAACTACTCGACTTTCCTAAAAATTCTGACAATGATTTTGATAATAGTTTTACTTCTTTTTCAAAAGTTTTTCCTTCAACCGACATTACATCCATTCGGATTGTAAATTTCGACATAGAAGTCGCTAATAAATTACCATCAGCAGCATAGACGTTCCCCTTATTTGCATAAATAGTAAAAGGCTTTCTGGTTAACTCTTTGGAAATTTTGCGGTATTTATCTCCTTGAAAATATTGTATGTTGACTACTCTGGATATAATTAAAAAAAGAAGGAGCGTCATAAAAGCAGCTACTAAGTAGAATTTTTTGAGTATGCTTTTTTTATGAGTATTCAAAGTGATGTTTTTTATTCCTTATTAATTACTTTTATTCTTTTAGGTGGAGTCTCTGCTGGCTCTAGTCCCATCTTTTTTGCTCGCTGACGAATATTGGACTCCATTTTCATTTGCATCAGTGTTGTTTGAGTGTCTATATATTCAGCTCGTAACTCTCGCTTCAATTTATTGAGCTCCGAAATTTTGATTACTTTTTTATCAGAGCTATGTGCACTAGAAATCATTATTAATAAGAGGGCTACAATAAAAATGATCATTCTCCAATTTTTAAAAGCAGATTCATTCATAAGAAAGGCTCCTTTTAAAACTTCGTAAACATTTTTTTTTACTTTAGACATGTACATTTTTTAATGTAGCCACTCTTAATTTAGCGCTGCGAGCCCTGTTATTAACGTTAATTTCCTGTGGGGTAGGCACTATTAACTTTCCTACTTTCATTAATGGAACACTTATGTTTCCAAAAAAATCCTTCTCGGGCTCGCCGCTAAATAATCCTGATCTAATAAATCGCTTTACCAACCGATCCTCTAAAGAATGATAAGAGATTACACTTAACCTCCCGTCTGACTTTAAAATACCTGGCATTTGATTTAAAAATTCTTTCAAAACTTCCAACTCTTCGTTTACTTCTATTCGAATCGCTTGAAATATTTGAGCTAATATCTTATGTTCTTTTGCTTGCGGTAAATACTTTTTCAGTACCTGCCTTAGCTGAAAACTTGTTTCTATCTTTTCATTTTCTCTTTCCTCTACTATTGTTTTTGCAATAGCTCTAGCATTTCTTAATTCTCCATACAAAAACAAAACATTTGCCAACCGCTCTTCTGGATAATCGTTCACGATTTTTTTCGCAGACACCTTTGAATTTTGATTCATTCTCATATCCAATTCACCATCAAACCGAATTGAAAACCCTCTTTCTCCTTCATCAAATTGGTGTGACGACACACCTAAATCTGCAAGAACACCATCAACTTTTCGTACTCCATAAAATTTCAAAAACCTACTGATGTATTTGAAATTCTCTTTGATTAATACAAATCGATCATCCTCAATTTCATTCTTAACCGCGTCCATATCTTGATCAAAAGCAAACAATTTTCCTTTACTT
>JAESUF010000247.1 GCA_016763215.1 Flavobacteriaceae bacterium | reverse complement strand
GACACAGCTTTGTATATGCCTTCAAAATTGATAATTTCTCCAATCAAATACTCAGTAACATCATGTTCGTTTAATTTGAGTTGTTTTAGTTTCTCTTTGTTTAAGAAAACTTGACCATTAGACAAATATTCTATGATTTCAGAAGAGCCATATTTGGATTTAGAAATTTCTTTAAGGAATGTATAAAATTCTCTTCTTTTAAAATAGTTTGCAGGAATTCTTAAAGACTTAAGGTAGCCCGGTACTGCAACAGCACCATGATCTGCAGTTAAAAACAACGTGTAATTCCCTTTCCCTACTTCCTTGTCTAAAAACTGAAACAAGCTAGCCAAGTCTTTGTCTAAACGAAGATATGTGTCTTCTGTTTCTATTGCGTCTGTCCCGTATTTGTGTCCAACATAATCTGTGCTTGATAGACTAAGAGCAAGAAAATCAATGTCTTTTCCTTTCCCTAATTTTTCCTCTAAAATGGCTTTCTTGGCAAAGTCTAAGGTTAATGTATTCCCATATGGAGTGCTTTTAATTAAATCATATCCTCCATTTTCTTTTCTTAATTCAGGCAAGTTATGAGGGAATATTGGTTTTTCTTCACCATTAAAAGTTCCTTCAAAAATGTTATCGTCAACGGTACTTTGACTATAAGTGCTTATGTCATATAAAGTAATCCAGGGACTAGATAAGTACTCATTAGCTCTATTGTTGTTATTAAAATCAATCACCCAATCAGGTAGTTTATCCATGTAAAAACTACTGCTAATCCATTTGTTTTCATTTCCTCCTTCATACCAATAAGAAGCATTTGCAGTATGACCAACTGGTAAAATCGCTGATCTGTCTTTAATAGCGATACCAATGGTTTTTCCTCTCATGTTTTGAGCAAGGTGTAGTTGATCAGTAATCGTGGTAGTCGCTAATCTATAAGGAGATTTTTGACCAGCATTGCTTTCTACTCCAATAGATGTATACTTAACATCATTGACGCAATAAATACTTTTTTTTAAATATTTATCATACCAATTGTTTCCAATAATACCGTGATGATCGGGAGTTGTTCCCGTATAGACAGATGCGTGACCTACAGCGGTATAGGTAGGAATATAATTAAAATGACCATTTGTCAAAGAAAACCCATCATTCATTAATCGTTTAAACCCATCTTCTCCATAACGATTCGCATATTTTGTTAAGTAATCATATCTCATTTGATCGATTACGATTCCGATAACAAGTTTCGGTTTTTTATTTGTTTTTTTCGATTTCTGACAACTAAGAATCAAGGTTGATAAAACAAGAAGTGAGAAGAAATACTTTTTCATAATGTTTAATTATTGTCGAATAAATTCAAAAGTAATATTTTTTGTCATGAACTTGATAAGAATACTCAAGGTTAATGATATTTTAATACTTTAGCATAAAGAAATAGAAGGATGAATTATCTTGGACATGTAGGTAAATATTTCATGATGCTGAGCCAGGTTTTTAGAAGACCTCAACGGGGAAGAGTTTTTAGAGAAGCATTTTTTAGAGAACTGGATGAATTAGGTCTGAAGTCCTTAGGGATTATCATGTTTATTTCTTTTTTTATTGGAGGTGTTATTGCACTTCAAACAGCATTAAATATAGAGAACCCTTTTATTCCACAGTATCTAATTGGATTTGCAACAAAGCGTTCCGTAATTTTAGAATTTGCTCCAACTTTTTGTTCTATTATCCTAGCAGGAAAAGTAGGATCGTATATTACTTCAAGTATTGGAACAATGAGGGTGACTGAACAAATAGACGCACTGGAAGTAATGGGAATTAATTCATTAAATCATTTAGTGTTTCCAAAAGTGTTAGCAACCATATTCTTTTATCCCTTTTTAATTGTTTTGGCAATGTTTTTAGGGATTTTAGGCGGTTGGGTAGCCGGATATACTTCAGGTATGTTTTCTGTGATAGATTATCTACAAGGTGTTCAGATGGAGTTTGACCCTTTTCTAATTAAATATGCGCTTGTTAAAACATTGGTTTTTGCATTCTTAATTGCGACCGTTCCTTCCTATCATGGTTATTACGTAAAAGGAGGTTCTATTGCAGTAGGTAAAGCAAGTACACAATCTGTAGTTTGGACAATTATATTAATTGTCATTGCTAATTATTTTCTAACTCAAATGTTGTTAACCTAATGATAGAAGTAAGAGATTTACATAAAGGGTTTGGTGATGAGCAAATTTTAAAAGGAATTAGTACTTCTTTTGAACCTGGGAAGACAAGTTTAATTATTGGTCAGAGTGGTTCAGGAAAAACTGTTTTTTTGAAATCATTGATTGGATTGCATACACCAGAAGGTGGGACAATCTCTTTTGATGGGAGAATTAATACGAAGTTTACCATTGAAGAAAAAAGACAATGGCGACAAGAAATCGGAATGGTTTTTCAAGGAAGTGCATTGTTTGATTCACAAACGGTAGAAGAAAATGTAATGTTTCCGCTAAAAATGTTTAAAAAACAGACAGATGAGGAAATGTTAGAACGAGTGAATTTTGTTTTAAAGAGGGTAGATTTAGAAAACTCTAATCATAAATTTCCAGCAGAACTTTCAGGAGGGATGCAAAAAAGAGTCGCTATTGCTCGTGCAATTGTCATGAATCCAAAATACTTGTTTTGTGATGAACCAAATTCAGGTTTAGATCCAAATACAGCCATCTTAATTGATGACTTAATTCAAGAAATCACCAAAGAATATGACATTACGACCGTTATTAATACCCATGACATGAATTCTGTGATGCAAATAGGAGAAAAAATCATCTTTCTAAAAGACGGAAAAAAAGCATGGGAAGGGACCAAAAGTGAGGTCTTTAAAACTGATAATAAGGCAGTTGTTAAATTTGTGTATAGCTCTGAATTATTTAAGAAAGTAAGGCAAGCGTATTTAAATGAAACTAAGTCGAAAAATTAGTTTGTTTTTTGAAAAATAGATTTTATATTTGCACCCGCTAAGAAAAACAATGACCTGGTAGCTCAGTTGGTAGAGCATCTCCCTTTTAAGGAGAGGG
>JAESUF010000246.1 GCA_016763215.1 Flavobacteriaceae bacterium | reverse complement strand
CAAAACTAATAAAACTCTCAATTTTGCTACTTGCTCAATACCCTGATTATCGCAGCTTAATTTAGTACATAGATCTCCTTCTTTTGAATAGTTCTCTAAGTACAATAAAACGACCATGTTACCAATATCAGGAAAGTCTTTTAAATCTTTGCTAGAGTCATTGTTTACATTTTCCTCATACAGCTCCCATAGATTAATTTGTTTTTTATTTGGAGCAATAAAATGATCATATTGAGCTTTATCATCAACATATTTCTTGTAAAATCTATATTTTTTAGCAGACAGAGCTATGGATTTTAAAGTATCGTCTTTTTTCCCTTTTTCTGTTCTCGATTTTTGCTGCAACGCTAGTAAATCTCCATCAGTAGTAACACCCCGTCCTTGGGTAATATGAACACTAAATCACTTCCATCGTATGCTACTTTAAAACCACAAACAATTCCAACTCCACTTAGACTGGTTCGAGACAAACGATGTTGATCGTCGAAATAATCTAAAAAACCATTTAACTGTGTTTCAGTTAATACCTGATTTTTATTAAACTTGCTATATTGAGTAGAAATGTCTACTAATTTTGTATTGATATCTTTTAATTTAGTCGCCATCGCTTTCTGTTTTTAGTGTTCCTAAATTGGTCTGTCCTAATATGATTCTTCCTTCTAATTCATCACTCTCATCGGCACAATCTAACAATCGTCCAATTGGGTAAATGGTATTCAATTTAGACATCGCGTCTATTAAGTTTTTATGTTCGCTATTTTCTTCTGGTTGTTCCTGTTCTAGGGTCGTTTTTGCTAACAAATAATCTTTGTAAGCATTTTCAAAACACCACAGATCATTCTCTTCATCTTTCACCATATTTCTTCTGTGCCCGACCCAACAAATTCTTGGTAAAATGTGGGCTGGTAATTCTTCCTTAATAATATTCTCGATATAGTTTCTAAAGTCAGGATTTGAAAACCGATAGGTATATCCTGGCAAAACAATGCTTACTTTATAAGAATATGGATCTATACTGCAATCATCACAACTATCTGTGCAGATAGGCATAAAAGCTTCTTTTTCTGCCGTATTATTTGTAACATCTGGACGCAATAATATGTGCTCAACTAAAAACATTCCTTCTTCTGTAAATTCATGTTTCATAAACAAAATCAGCTTTAATATTGCAGATTTTACTTTTTTAAAAGTGCTATAAGATGTATCGTGTTTTGCAATTTTATAATCGAGATGAGCAACGGGGGTTTCTCTATTTACAATATCAAATGAATAGTCCCCAGAATCAGTTTCATAAATTGATATGTTATCTATAACAACACTCCCTAGGATTTTCTTTTCAAACTCTCTTTCTACATTTTTCTCTGAAGTTTGTATAATCTGTAATACTGCAAAATAAAGGTGCTGTGAAGCATTCGTAATGGTCTTATAGTTTTTTACAGAAGATAAAACAACACTGTTTTGAGTATTTTTTATTTGCCATTGATATGCTTTCTTATTCTCAGTATCTAAGATTTCTTTGATCTCTATAAAAGAAGAGGTAAGATCTCTTCTTGAATAATCTTTGATTCCAACCAAGCGAGAAACTCGTTTTTGAAATCCAGCAATATTAGTTGTATTCCACAGCTTATCTATTGGTTGTTTGTAATAATTAAAAGCATTCCCTCTTTGCGAGCTAATTGCAATATAATCTTTGAGAAAAGCTTCTTTATTCGCTAAAATAATTTCATCAGAAACGGATCCGTAAAGCGTTTTCATCAAAAAAGCATAATCTCCAAACTTCTCTGCAAAACGAGCTAATAAATGATCTAGTATTTCGTTTCTACGCTCAATATTACTATCAAATTTTTCGAATAACAATGCTGTGAGTTCAACCTCATTATTACTAGGATACTTATCAACTAAATCTTTAAAATCTTTGATTCCTGTTACGGCTTGTGCAAAATAGGTTTTGGTTTCAATTCTGTTGATAGATAAAAGATCTTTTACTTTTGATAAGTGCTGGAAATAGTTTGCCAGTATATTATCAAAAAACAATAGATATGATTTTAATTGTTTTGCCTGTGATTTTCTTTCGGTTGTTGCTCGTGCACTTAGTCCTTCTTGTCCAATTCCGTACGTATCTGGAAAATCATTCTGAATTGTGCTATACACATTGGTTTCTAAATAAGTTCCATTCGGGAAGTCTAACTTTTTGTCTTCTTTTGCTTTTGATTGTTGTCTCAAAGCTGCTGTCTCTAATTCTTTTTTAAATCTTTTTACCTCTGCATCATTAATGTTTAGTGGTAATACTCCTTTACTAAAATTAAAGGTGCTTTTATCACAAAGTATTGGTTTCATATCATCATCTAAACAAATCACCCAATCATTTTTTAATTCTTTTGAAGAGTCACAGTGTCCTATTGAAATATCTTTGATGAGTTTTACTCCATCAATATTCATAATGATTTTCATCAAATCAGATAGCCTTACCTCTTTTCTAAGATCCGCTTCTTTTAATTCTTTTGTGTCTATAAAACCATTCTCTAAAAGTGGCCCATCAAATATTTGATCTGGTGTGTACTTTTTTGCTAGCATTTCTTTAATGCTATAAAACTTTGGAAATGGAGAGAAGTAGTTATTTATTTTAAACAATACGTTTGCTTTCACCTCTTCTTCATTCGCTTCTTTTTCTACTTCAATATTTGCACAAACAGAAACAGCCTGTGTTCCTATTTTTTGTATCACTACAAGATCTTCACACAGATTTCTATTTTGATGGTACTTTTTCTTAATCGTTTCTTTGATCAACGCTATTTCTTGCTGTTGTTCTTCAGGGTAACTTCTTTTTCAAAAGCATCAAATTCAACCAAAAGAGTGTACAATCCTTTAAGTTCAAAATCGTCTTTTAAAGTTTCGTCTAAGTCCTTAAATTTATTTTTATCATAGGTTAATTCATCATCTTGACAACTAACATATACTTGTTTTTTATATTTTCTCAACCAACAATTCCGAACTCCTTTTATGTCAATAAATAATTTTCTGTAATCCAATTCATTGACTGGATTACAAGGAAACACATCGGATGCTTTGTAAAATTGACTATGAATATTCTGATTTGGATCATTAGAAGTCAATAAGTTTTCTATTGGGGTTTCGATACGGTTTCCTAAATCTGTGATTGCATAAGAGAGCATCTCCATTATGGTAATTCCGGGATCATGCGAGTTAAGATCTGTCCATAAATCGCCTCCTAACTCTTCAATATATTCTATTCCTAATTGTTTTAGAAAATAGAAATCTAAATCGTCTTTGGTAGCAACATTTTTAGGTATTACTATATGTTTTTCTATGCTTGACATGCTGTTTTTTCTTCTTTTGATTCACCTTTACAGGGAGTTAAGTTTGTTTCTATGATGTGCTTTTTTGCAGAGACCAAAATTGACTTTGGGTCTGTAGGCGAAATATTTATTTCTCCTTTTTCACTCCCTTCTTTTTCCATTTTTACTTTTTGTAAATAGTCTACATACTTTAATTTCTCTAAAAAATCTATCAAAACACTTCTATGCAACGTAATTCCAAAAGCAACTTCTTAGCATCATCAAATGCCCAAGGCGACAAGAATTTGACAATATCTTTATCTATTTTTTTAGCATAAAAACTCTTATCTAACCCTTCATGAAATTTAACTTCTAGACTGATTGTTACTTTTTCATAATTTGGATTCATCACTTTTGCCTTGACATATTTTGTATTTAATCTATTGATGTATGTGTCTACTTTATTAAGCACCCCTTTACTCAATCTTGGTTCATAAATGTCAAATACAGTTTTATTAACAGTATCAGGAATGGCAACAATGGTCACTTTCCCCGCAGCTGTAAAATTATTTCCAGAAGTATGATTCAAACATTTTACTTTATAGATTTCTGGGAATTCCTGTAAAATCAAGTGCTCATAATCCCACATTGTAATCGCTCTGTTTTTATGTCGCAAACGCTCACTAATTCTTCTGTAAAAATTAAGATCCGACTCTTCTGGAAGCCCTTCAAAAGAGGTATATGGTTGTTCCAATCCTTTAATTTGTGGAATTCTAGTAATCAATTTTTTAATGGTCTCTGCTGGCAATCCATTCTCCAAATGCGAAAGGTTATTCTCTGCGTTTTCAAACTTAGCAACAACAGCTTGCGCTTGTACATTAATCACCTTACACACAGCGTCATAATTCCTATGCATCCTTGCACGTAACCAAATAAAGTTTTCTGGTAATAGCGTGTTCTTTTTAGTTGCCTCGACAGGAATACTAATTTTGATAATTCCTGAAGTTAAAAAGTTGTCAGTATTGTTTGAAATGATATACTCTTTCAAGTTTTTCCATTTCCCATCGCATAACACAGACCAGTTAATTTCTTCGTTCTTCTCAAATGAAGGAACTAATGGGTTTTCACTACCCTCCAAAACTTGAACTAGTAGTGAAACAGTTTGTGAAACTTCGGCTTCTTCAAGCCCAATAAACAACGCTCCGCCTTTGCAATACTTAGGCAACAAATAACTATGAATGTTGTTGAGATCATATAGGTCACTGATTCCTTTTTCTCGCTGACCAATTTTTAAATAATTATGCTCTTCATTATGTCCAAAAGGGTGTTCATGAAATAATTTAATTCGATTTTCATGGTACGCAATTTCTGTATTCTCTTTTTCTAAAGGATTGTTTTCACTTATAGGAAATACTTGTGATTTTAGATCAATGCTTTCTTCAGCTACATAATTTAGCGTGACACTCTCTATTAAAGGGGTGTAAGGCTCGTTCGGGATCAAAGGACTACCTTTTGTTGTTAATGCCAGTGCGTACAGCCTTGGATATATTTCATGTAAGAATGTCTGTTCTAATGACAATCTGATTGAGTCAACTTTATCAATTTCATAATTATTGTTTGACAGTTCTATTTTGCTTTCAAAATTGCCAGTTTCTTTGTTTTTTGAAAATAATCTCTGTGAGTAAGTTTCCGCTGCTTCCTCTTCTTTTTTTTCTTTTAAAACTTCTTCCCAAACTTCTTTGTGAAAAATGGCTTTTTCTGCTGTAAAATATCCATCTCCTGCTACAATTAATTTGTTATCAGAAATGGAAGCCATTTGAGTTTTAAACTCTTTTTTTGTGGTGGCTAATCTTTGCGATTTTATATATGCCTTGTACCAATTTTTAAAATCGCTTGGAGTGTTTTTCCATGTTAGAGTCACATCTATATTGTTCCATTTTTTAGAAAAAACATCTGGGTAATTGATGTAAAAATTCGAATTCTTTACAGGCTGTGTTGTAAAAGGGTAAAATGGTTTTGCTGTTTTTAATACGCCATTATCATTTTCTACATTAATTTCTTTCGCTTCTTTAACATCAACTTTTATTGTTATTTTTTCAATAATATTCTCCGTAAAAGTTTTATAAAATTCAGATCCTTTCTCATCATTCGTTTTTAGTAAAAATCGAATAACTGGAAATGTGGTATTGTATTTTTTTAATAGAAATTCTTCATTGTAATTAACCAATGCATCAAAATCTCTATCTAATTGAAACACCAACTTCAATTGCATTTTTGTTGGCTTGGTAGTTACCATCTCTTCTTTTACCACTTTTATTTCTCCAGCTTCGTCAAGTTCTTCTTTTTCTGCAGGATTTTTCTCAGTAACTAACTCTATTGGTCCTATCCAATCTTCTTTACCACTTCCATAAATAGTGAAAATGTCTTTTAAAACTTCTGGAGTAAAATCACTAAGAGGAGCGCCTGTGGTCTCTCCTGTAAAATCTATGGTAATTGCTACAGTTCGTAATCCTTCTTTTAAATTGAACATTGGAGAAGACAATGCAAAACCAATCTCCGCATCTTCCAATTCGGTATAATCTCCTTCTGCTGATGTATATCCGAACGGATACCAATAAGGAGCTTCTTCTGGAAGCGGTAATTCTAATCCATCTAAAGTATTAGCTACTTGACTTGCTTTCAATTCAGGCAACTTTGGATTATTATAAACAGTTTTTAGGCTAGCAACTTTCGCTCTGTTAACAATTAACTCTTCGTTGGTCTTATAAATTCTTTGGTTACCTTCATCATCCTTCTGGGCGTTCAATTCTGTCCCTTCAATAATTTGTTCTTCGCTACTCTTTCTTGCCAATTCAAATAAAACATGCACCTGATCTTCTATTGGCGCTAACTTATCAACTTGTAAAATAGATTTATAATAAAAATCGAGATGCCTTTTTGTTAAGTCGTTAAAACGATCTTTTGAAAACTTTAAAAATTGTAAAAAGCAGATAAATAATGTTAAGTGTGGTGTTAAATCATGCGTCTCTTTATAGCTGATTAAAACTTCAGAAATCTTATTCTTAAGTTTTCCATATTCTTTTGAAGCACGAGCTGGAACTATGGTGTTTTCAAGGTCGAAAGCATTGAAAAAGCATTGCCAATTTTCTGAAGAATTTGTATCATTACTTGTTGCATAGTAATTTACATTTTCAGCAAAATTATAAGCAAATAAAATCCAATCTTCAATAGAAAAATCGTGCAATTCAAAGTTTTCTGGATTCAGGGCTTTTACAAATCTTTCCTCCTGATCAGTTCCACTTCTATTTAATATGTTGGCTACTTTTTTACTCATTCGGGTGCTTAATTAATTTCGGTTCCTTCTTCTCTATAAAATGGGAATACCATATTTCTTCTAGAATTTGTTGCTCTAATTCTATAATCGATTTCTACAATTAATTTACCCTCTAAAGGATCTGTTTCTGAGATATCAATTTTAAGTACATCTATTCTAGGTTCGTGATACAGAATTGCTGTTTTAATCAATTCTACCACATAGGTAATAAGTGTTCTATTCAATCCTTCAAATAATAATTCTTCTAGATTGCAACCATACTCTGGTAGCATTACTCGCTCTCCAAGGCGTGTTGTTAGCAAAATATGTAAGCTGCTTTCTATGTCTTCTTCATTAGAAATCATTTTTACTTGCTTTAGCTTAAACTCTGGTGGAAAACTCCAACCTGTACCTAAAAATGATGCTTTATTTTTCATATTATCCTATTAATACTGTTGGTAGTCCTGCTACAATAGTTCCTCCATGAGCTGTAGCATCTCCCATTCTTGCTGCTGGCATTCCACCAATCAATACTGATGTTGATCCTAAAATGATTGAATCTGGCGGCCCTACACAGGTTGCCATATCTCCCACTCTTGCTGCTGGCATTCCTCCAATTAATACTGTTGGCGATCCTACTGGTAAAATTGGACCTCCCACATGTGGAACAACTCCTGTAACCATTGGACATACATGCATGTCTGTTATTCTTGCTGCTGGTGCTCCCATTTTTTAATTAATTTGGACTAATGATCCTTTTAAAACAGCCACAGCACTTGTTGATAGTTCTACTCCGGCTGAACCTTCTCCTTTGAACTGTGCACTGGCTTTGATATTTATATTCGTTCCTTCTATATTCACATCTTTCGATGCTTTCAACTCTATATTTCCTAGGCTCTCTAACACAATCCCACTACTATCCATCGTAATTTTATTAGAGTGATCATCTTCTATAATTATGTTCTTTGCATCTTCATCCATTGAAATAATTTTCCCTATTGGTGTTGAAATTTTGATGCTTTTTTTATCATCATCAAATAAAATTCTCATGTCGCTTCTAGTCACAAATCCTTTTTCGTGATTGTCGTCGCTTGCTTTTATTGGTGCTTCTTTTGTACTGCTATGAAGCATTCCTAAGACAATAGCATCATTGGGGTCTTCATTGATAAAACCAATAATCACTTCATCTTCTATTTCTGGTCTGAAAAAGGCACCTCTTTTTTTACCCGCATCTAATGAAGCTACGCGACACCAAATGCCCTGTTCTTTATTGTCTACTATTGGAATTCTTACTAGGATTCGGTCTTCTCCATCAGGATCGTCTTGTAATTGGGTTACAATTCCTATTTGCAATCCGCTAATGGCGGGTAATAATCCGGAGGCAGGTTGTGAACTCACCCCATTGGTTTCTGAAAACCACTCTGGATTTAAACCAAATTGCGCATTCACTGTCCAATTCCCTTCAGAGATTACATGACTCACTCCAGTCACATAAACTTTTCCATTAAAACGTTCACCTACGCCTTCTAGCTTGAGAATCGTATTTGGTTTTACTGTTGGAATTCCTTGAAACTTCACTCTTCCTCTTACTTTTGCTAGTTGTTGAAATAACCACTTCGCATCTGCCCAATCTTGTAGTTCGCTATCTGTAACTGCTCCTCCATGTTTGAGCTCTAAATTGTCCAATCCAATAGTCTTTTCTAAATCGCCTGTGGAGATATTTCCGTTTAAGGAAACGGAAGGGTTTTTGCCTTCTATTTCTAATAGTTTTTGATCGGCATGATTCCAAGCATAGGATGAGACTTTCTTTATTTGGTGTCTTGCATCTATTTCTGCATCAAATTCTAAGAGCGTTGCTCCAAAAGTGATGGTTTCGATTTCTTCTTGACTAACATTGGGTTTTGCTACCGTAATTTTTCCATCGTCAACAAAACAAAGTTTTCCATTTGCCTGTGCTCTTAGAATCATAAAGTCCCAATCTGTTGCATTGTATTGCACCAATTCTTTGTGTTTGTGTTTCGTTGCTTCTACTTCTTTAGATAGTTTATGTTTGGAGATTAATTCTTCAATAATTTCACTGTCTTTGCTTTCATAGAAATAGCTGCTTTTTCTCCCGACTGTCATTTTAACAGCTTCATCTTTACACTCAATAATTAGTTGTGAGCTATTTTCTCTCACTTTTAAAGTGTGCTTTATAATAACCCCTTTAAAAATGGTGTCTTCATCGGAATGGTATCCTGCTGTGATTTCAATTTTTTTGCCCGGAATTAAGAATTCTTCATTACTTAACTTGAATTCTCTCTTAGAAGCTTCTCCATCAATTAATACAATTTTTGCCGTCGGAATTTTATTCACCTCTTTGGTTACTGCAATACTTTTTACTTCATATATTTTAGAAAGCTCTTTACCTTCTATTAATACCTTGAACGTAATTAAATCTGCACTTTTTGAGGTTTTTATGACTCCGCTATTATTCATTTATGATTGTTTTACAATTGGTGGAAAAAAAATTTCTTGCCCCGCTTTTAGACTTCTAAAATTGGGGAGATTGTTTGCTTTTGCGACTTCCAAATAATATTTTGAATCGCCGTAGATTCTATGTGTCATTAAAGGTAATGTATCTCCTCCTTTAACAATTCGGTAGTGTGTTAAATCTGGTGACTTATTATTCTCAGCAGCAGCTCTTTTTTCAGCTTCTATAGACGAAATAAATTTCACCTTTGCAATCGCTCTAATGGGAGTTCCATCAGATTTAAAAAGCTTGTATTCTATCGCTAAATCTGTTAAAATTCCTTTGAATAGCAACGCTCCCCAGCTAATGATTAAATAATTTGGTTTGTGCTCATCACCATTGTAATCGAAGACTGCTTTTTTAAAATCTTCAATGTCTTTTATGACTCCTTTTTTCTGTTCATCCTCACTTCTTTTTTTTTCGCCATAATGCATTAAAACTCCTGTTCTATCAAATAGAAATTCTAAATCTAAATCTGAAGGTAAAGAACGTGTGAACTTAGGAGCCGTAGAACTGCTACCTGTCCCTTCTTCTTTTTTGTATTCAGTCTTATAAGATTGGGAATATTTTTCTGGATTTAAAAGAGCCGTATATTTTAGATCTTTTATTTCAGTTTCAAACTTCTCGTCTTTAAAACATCGAATGACTAATTTTTGTAGTTTCCCTTCGCTCATGGATTCTTATCGTTCTTTTTGTCTGTCTAAAATTTCCATTACACCTTCAATACAAGCATTAATGATAGCCTCTGAACCTTTATTTGATTCTGATTTATCTGCTTTTGTATTTCCAGAGTTTGATCCCTCATCAAGACTAATCTTGATGTGCATTTCTTTGATTTCTATTGGCATTTTTATACTATTTTGAAATAATTATAAGAGATTTCCAGTGTTTCTATTACAAGTTTGTTTTCTTCAGCATTGAAGTCTCCAACATTCCATTTTACAGGATAGGCGTGTACAATATTCCAAGTCTGTAAAGGAGATGCGCTCTTTTCACCGTCTTTAATTAATAAACTAACAGTGATGTCGATGGGATTAAATATAAAATCCTCTAGTGCATCTATACACCAATCAATAACCCCTGAATCTAAGAGCATACCTCTTTTCAATACAAGGTTTGGGAATTTGGTTCTTACGGGAATTTTGTGTTTGAACCCGTTTTCTCCACCTTCAGCAATCTCTTCGGTTTCTAAATCTATAGATAGACCTGAAACCGACTGAAATTGATGATCATGTTGGTTCGTTTCAATTCCTGAAAATTCGACTTTGAAATGAAACCCTACTGGTGGAGTATACTCAGCCATTATTGTAATACTAATTTCTCTATTACAAATACAGCTGTTTCCATCGCTATTTCATTACCGTCTGCTTTTAAATCTGTGGATTGTATTTTGGTAATGTAAGCACTGCTTCCTACCCAAGTAATTGCAGGTTCACCTTTTTCATCTAAGAGACTGATGGTTAAATCACCTCTATATTGCTCTTCTCCCTCTTGGAAATAAACAGTCTTTACCCATTGGGTATAGAATTCTTTGCTTTTATCTACAAACGTACCTCGCTTTACAGTGATGTCGTTGTATTTAAACATTCCTGGTTGTTTTGATTTGTGAAATTCACTATCAGCCCCAGCTCTGTACTCTATTTTCTCATTTTCAAAATCTAATCCTGAGACTTCGGTACAATTAAATTCAGCATCTCCAAAAGAGACTTTGAAGCTAAACTTTGGTAATGGATATGTTGTTGCCATAACGTATATTATTTTTAAATTTTATTAAACTGATTAATTATGCTTCTTGCATTTTATGAGAGAATCTTAAAATGATAAACTCGGCTGGTCTTACTACTGCCATTCCGATTTCTACAATCATATTTCCTTCTAAAATATCCTGTGCAGTCATGGTTTCTCCTAAACCAATATTTACATAAAAAGCTTTGTCTGGGGTTGGTCCTGCTAAAGCTCCAGCTCTCCATTGCGACGTTAAGAAGTTGCTGATCATTGCTTTTACACGAACCCAAGTGTTTTTATCGTTCGGTTCAAAAACAAACTGTTCTGTTGCTTTCTTTACAGACTCTTCAGCCATATTAAAGAAACGTCTAACCGAAATGTAGCGCCATTCGTTATCATTACCTGCCAAGGTTCTTGCTCCCCAAACGAGTACTCCTTTCCCTGTAAAAGATCGAATAGCATTGATAGATTTTCCTGCTACAGTATCAACATTTAAGCTTTTCTGATCATCGTGAGAAACTTGTAACGTTGGTTTAATAACATAGTTTAAGCTCACATTTGCAGGAGCTTTCCAAACACCTCTTCCTTCATCTACTCGAGCATAAATTCCTGCCATTGTAGAAGATGGAGGTAATACCATTGGCATTGCATTAATCTCGGCCTTAATTGTATTGTATGCGGCATTGTCAACACTCTCCACATCACTCAATTTTAATCCGCTTAATGAAGGAGTTGTCGTTGCTGCATGAGCCGTTGAAATAATATCCGTAATAGCAGGATCTATCAAATCAATAATTCCTTGAATTACTGTACCGATAGTTGCTACAGTTACCAATGAAGCTGCAGATTCAGTTTTAACAGGAGTTCCTGTAGCTGCAGCATTAATAGTGCTAATATGTGTTTCTAAATCAGCTTTTAATTTCGGCAAACCAACAGTTATATCAGTTAAAGCAGTATTCAAAGCTACTGCCTCTGTAGTAGCTCCTGATGCACTTCCTGCAGATACGGCCGGAGTAGCTGCTGTTACTACATTATCTAAAGCATCTACTAGTAGCTGAATTGCATCACTTACATCAGATCTATTTGTTGATGCGTTATCAGCATCACCATCTTGAATTGCCGTATCTACCGTAGTCAAATCTGTTACTAAAGTAGCTGTACTTGCTAGAAAAGGAGTGATCGCTGCCACTGCTCCTTGTGCTGCTGTTAATTCATCAGAAAGTGTTAGAGATGCATCTTGTGTATGCGTAATATCTACTGAACCTTCATCGTAATGGTAGTCTAGTATTGTCTCTAAAAACGGATAATAGGCAGCCCCATATTTTACCTCGTCTTTATCATTAGAAATTTTATCTCTAAGGTCAGCAACAGGAGTTTGGTTTTCATCATCATCGGTTTCTGTATCGATGATGGTAAAACGATCTTGTAATTGATTACACTGTTTTAAAGCATCATTATACAGCGCAAAGAAATCGTCTGTATTTCCCATATTTGTTGCATCTGAAAAAGTAATAAAGTAGGTTCATCTTCTTTACGAATTTTAGCCAATCCATTGTCTAAATCTGCTTTACTAATCAACGTAGGTGGACTCACGGCTACTCCATATTGATCTACTGAAACAATATAACATGGCCCTCCTCCATTGGCAAAATACATTTGCAATGAATAATACATTAAAAATGGTTTTGCACTACTTGGTTTGCTTACCAAATAGGATCTTTCTGTAGCACCATTTACAACCTTATCATCGATTGTTACATCTATGGAATCTTCCTTGAGTGGTTTTCCAAAATATGTTTCATACTCTAAAAGTGATGTAATTCTAGTTGGAACTAGTGATAGTGTATCTCCATTCTTTTTTTCGGCTTTTTCTGTATATCCGATAAAGGCTGGAATAGCTGTTTCTACTTGAGCTACAGAAGGCGGAAATTTTACAATTTCCTCGACGTAAACTCCGGGTGTTTTGTAAGCTGTCATAATTTTAATATTTAGTTTTAAATGAATATTTCTGAATAATCTATATTATCCTTGTTTGTGATACTCTCTATTGTTGGGTTGGGGAACGTATACTCTTTTTCTGGTTCGGGATCAAAGTCTGAAGGATCATCATCGGTTGATTTCCCGATGATCTCTGTAAAACCATTTTTTGATAACCATTTTTTGTTTTTGGTTGTCAATATTATATCATCAGACGAACTGTAGAATCTCCAAAATGTCTTACGGTTGATAAAACTGATGGTGAATTCTGGCGTCGTTTCTTTGATGGTTTGTTGTCCTTCATTAAAATCTAATAAACCAATGTCTCCATCACCTTTAATTGTCAGTCTCACGTAACCAACGACTCTTTGTTGCTTTTTTCTTTGAATAAATTGATTCAACAAATCGGTAATTTTACTTTCTTTTTCGTTAGTGCTCAATGTTTCATCTTCTTCTATAAATTGAATGGAGTGGGTAATCGTAAATTGTCCATCGATCGAAGCAAACGACTCATCTTCTGCCGCGATGGTTGTTATTAAAGCTCTTGATGCTTCTTTTGTTAATAGAAACCTGCTGTCTATAGGCCCGCCTTTGTTCTCAGAGATAGTTTCAAAACTGTCTTCTTGACCATTCGGTTTTATATTTGTGAATAGATACAGTTTAGGTTCTGTAGCAATTGATAGTTCTGTGTAATTATGAAAATAAGGATCTGTTGATTGCAGTTCAAAAGTGAATGTTACATCATTCTCAAAAGGAATAATAGGCTCGTATTTTGTTTCGTTCTCTAGTGTATTCGCCAATAGTCTAAAGCCTTCAGAATGCTTTCTTAGCACCACTTTATAATTCTTAAAAATTCTTTGAGTTGACTGTGTGGGTTTTAGTATCAGATACTCTGAGAAATCATATTCTTTGAGTGAAGCCTCTTTATCCTCTTTGCTCATTTTATCATCATCACTTTCAATAGTCAAAAATTTCTCAGCTCCTTTGTCTAAGAAGTAGCCATGATGAATATTGAGATTGAATAATGATTTATAATACATCTTAGTTATTATTTAAATTCGTTCCAAGACCTGAAATCACAGCTCCTTTTCTAAGTGTTGCCTCACGCTCAATTTCTATTAACGACACTTTATAAATTGCAGAGGGGAATTGTTTTCCGCCTAAGGTTCCCCAAATGAAATTGAGTTCTTCAAATGACGGCGTAAATAAGTCGACAATGAATTTGAAGTTTTTTAGGTTCTTCATTTCATCATCATCGCGTTGAAAATTGGTGTTTGATTGTGTAAAAACTCTTTTCCCTTGAAAGAATAGCAACACTTTAGAAATGCTTTTTAAAGCTTCTGTATAGGTAGAATTACTTCCACTAAATAATATGTATAAATTCAGGCTTACTTTAGGATTCTGATAGGTAACTTCTGTACCACTTACTCTATGATTGGATCGATTCTTCAATGCAAATTCTTCTTGCATATTTAATAGTGTCAGAATAATACCACTAGAATCCCCATCTCCATCTTGATCAAGATTGGCGATGTTATCTAAAGTAACTGCATTCGTTTTTAGATAGGTATTCACTTCTTCTGTAATGACTTTTAGAACTTCGAAAATCATGAGTAGCTGTTGGGTATGTCCTATGAATTAGGAACTCTAAAAGTATTGTAAGAATCTGATTTTCTTTAAGGAAATAGCCTATTTAAGCCATAGTTTTCCTCCTGTTTTTCGGATAGGAAATACACTTTTTATATAGGGGTTTTCACCTATTTAAAGTGTCGAAAAAGAAGGGTTGGTTGTTTAATTGTCATTTCTTAGAACCATCTAAAGACAAGTCTTTTTTTGTACTAAGAAATGATCTTTAAGTTTTATCAATGCAAATTTTAGGTGTAATTCTATAAATTTAAGATGATGATTTAAGTAAATAACATCGTGAATATTAATTAATTTATATCAGTGAATAATTGGTAAGGCTATTTATATATAAATGAGTATTAATAGGACTCTCTTGGGACAAACGGGAAGAAATTAGGATTTATTCCACTAGATTTTTAAATAAACTTTTCTTGCTATCCAACCTTGATGGTTTTAGTTTCATAACCTTGTTTCTTATTTTACATCAAGTATCATTATATATTAACTCTGTCAAGTATTTAATATCTCATCATTCAAAAGCTTAAATTGTTATGCCTTTTCTTTGATTAAAAATATCAAGGCTAACTCCTATCAAAATATTTGAAACCCCAAATAGGGCTCCTAAAAAATACAACTCAAAAATCAATGAAACAAATAATATGACTGTGATACTTATAAACAAACACAACCTTAAATAGTGGTTTTTATCTATCAAAAGAAAACTCTTATTCATGTCATCAAGAATTAGAAATACTCTATGAGGTAAACTCTGTTCTCTTTCTATATGAGTAGGCAACTCATAGATGAATAGATCCACTTTTTTTTTGAAAATATTAATTTCTTCTACATTTAATTTATTTTCTAATTCAGGAATCTTATGTATAATTTTAAGCAACAATTTATACCGTAGGTATTTCTTATCATTTTTCGTATAGCTTACCACCCGTTGTTTTAAACTTAGTATTGCTTTATGCTCCCAACTTTCTCTCGCTTTATGTATGTAATAAAAATTTGCGTTCATTGAATGTCTAATTAATGAAGAGGAAATAAGCGAAGAATGCCTACTTCCATCTTTTTATGAGGTTAATTAACATGATAACAATCGAACAAACTTTACTATTTTATGAACATCTATTATCTTCTTAGGAAAGAGGCCTCAAAATAGAGGCCTTTTCCTTTAATTTAGATAAGGTATGTCTCCTTTAAAAAAAAGCGCTTATCTAAAAACCAATTGCATATTAACCAACCAATCATAGTCCCAATGTAATAGCAATTGGTGTTTGAAGCTATCAATCCTCAGATAGAATAGTTTCGGGGTAAAATTCAAATTGAGACTATTTCTTTATAAGAATAAATTTGTTTGATTATTATTCTCT
>JAESUF010000245.1 GCA_016763215.1 Flavobacteriaceae bacterium | reverse complement strand
TAGGAATGAAAGTTACAAGATGTGTAATTGCATAACTTTGCTGCTTAGTCTTGTAAAGTGTCAAAGCACAATCTTTACTTCCAGTCCATAAAACAGCTGATTTTCCTTTTATAGCTTTTAATTCAACGGAACATTTCTCTTGAAGCCAGTATCAAAGCAAATGAAGGTATCGGTTCCAGCGACACCATTAATTAAATGAACTTGTTCGTAGAGGATTTCACGAAGGTGCTCATTGTCTTTGGCGTAAACCAAAATGAATAAGGCATAGTTTCCTGAAACATAGTTAGATTCAACAACTTCATCGATTTTTAATAACTCTGCCATGACACTTTTAGCAAAACGAGCTTCTCGTAATCGAATTCCAGTATATGATTTTGTTTTGTAGCCTAGTTCTTTTTCATCTAACACAAACTCTGCATTTTTAATCACCCCAGAATCTGTCATTTTTTTAATTCGTTGATGTACTAGTGAATTTGAAACCTTCAGTTCTGTTGCAATTTGAGAGTATGCTTTACGTGCATCAGATCGCAGTTTTGATAGAATTTGCTTGTCGATATAATCAAATTGACTCCCCATAAATCATTCGTTTGTGTGTTTGATGTCAAATATACTTCAAATTAATAAAATAAAGTTATTTTGATATAAAATGAACTAAATCAGTATAAAATTGATCACTACTAGGTGTTAATTACAGTAAATCGATTTATTTTTGTGCAAAATTTATGTAATGACTTTAGATTGTGTTTTTGAAAAATTATGGGGTGAGTATGTTGAAAGAACTCCTTCAGCAGAAAAAATTAAAAACTTATTTCTGAGTAAAGGGAATCAAGTGTTTAATGACCATGTTGCTTTTAGAACTTTTGATGATGAACGTGTAAATATTGAGGTTTTAGCGACTCCATTTATTGAAGCGGGTTATGTAGAATGTGGTGATTATAATTTCGAGAAAAAGAAGTTGTATGCAAAGCATTACGAGCATACTACTAATAAAAATGCGCCTAGAGTGTTTATTAGTCAGTTAAAAACAAAAGAGTTTTCTTATGAATTACAGGCATCTGTTAAAAATATGATTGATCAAATTCCAGCAAACGAATTGACGTCTTCATCATTAGTTTTTAAAGGGAGGTTGTGGGAGCAGCCATCTTTTGAAATCTATGAAAAATTATTAGAAGAGACAGAATATGCTGCTTGGTTGTATGTTAATGGGTTCTGTTCAAATCACTTTACTGTAGATGTAAACAAGCTAGAGACTTTTAATACACTGCAAGAGGTAAATTCGTTTTTAAAAGAGAACGGCTTTAAGATGAATGCTTCTGGTGGTGAAATCAAAGGAACTCCTGAACAACTCTTAGAACAATCTAGTGTTCTTGCAGATAGAGTGCCCGTCGATTTTAAAGAACTAACAAAAGAAATTACTTCTTGTTACTATGAGTTTGCTTTTAGACATCCTAAGTTAAATGGCGAATTGTATTCTGGTTTTATTGCGGGTTCTGCCGATAAGATATTTGAGAGTACTGATATGAAGTTGCAGGAAGCGTAAACTACTCATTGAACACTTATCATTGATCATTGACAAGTGTTCATTGATAAGTGTTCATTGATAATTGTTCATTGATCACTGTACATTGATAAGTGTTTATTGATAAGTGTTTATTGATAATTGTTCATTGATCACTGTACATTGACATTTACATCTGAACATTTTGATCTTCTGGAAATTGCCCAGGAATGTCTTCTTTGTTTTCATCTAACATCTGACGTAGGTCTATTTCAATTCCTCTAGAAATGGTAGAAATAGGAACATCATTTGACCCGCCTTCAAAAGGATTTTCACCAATTCTTGCCATCCGTTCCATAATGTGAAATGCCCAAGAAACACAAGCACAGAAAGGAATTGATAACCAAATAAAATAAGGGCCAATAAAGGGGTGATTCATCGTAATATGTTCTGAAATATCAGCAAACTCAGAAATAATACCAAAAGGCAATAACACTACAAATAGCTTTACCAAATAATAGGCAAGACTAGCGTATTGTCTTGGGTATGGGAAGTTCTTAATTCGTTCAGATTTTCCTTGATGTGTAAATAACTCTTCTAAAACATTTTCTAATTCTAGAAAAGAAAATTCCCAAATGATGCCCTTTTTTTTCAGCTCTCCAATATGTTTGGATTGTAAATAGAGAATGGCATTTTGCTTGTTGCTTTTACTTAATACATAGGTTTCTTCTTCAGGAGATAAATACAACATTAGATTGTCTTCTAACTTTGATATCTTTTCCGGAATATGAAGCATGTCTGACCATTTTCTATTGCTTTTAGATAAGTGAGAAGTTTCCCATGTTTTGCGTTGCCTCATTGCGTAACGCAAGGCTGTCATCCAAGCAATATGTCGATATATTAAAACTCTTTTATGTTCTTTAATCTCAGCATCATCCATTGGAATTTTAGCATGGTCATTATTCACCATGTCTTGAATTTTCATTCCCCAAGTTCTAGAAGTGTTTACAATGCCTCCCCATATTTTACGAGCTTCCCAAATCCGATCGTATGCTGAATTGTTTTGAAAACCAACCATAAAAGCAACTGCAGTACCAATGAGAGCAACAGGTGTCCATGGAACATCTAAAAAAGTAAAATCAAGAACTTTATAAAGAAATGTAATGAGTCCTGCATAGGCCAAAAAAATAAGCGTTTCTCCAATTGACCAGAGGAACATGTCTTTTACTGAATATCGTTTTTTTGTTAGCATAGCGAATAGTTAAGAATCAAAAATAAGGGTTTTGATTGAAGTTAAAAAGGTGAAGCTTCAAAAGTTATAAGAGTTATTGAATTTTGAAAAAGTAGGAATAGAATCAATCAATTTTTTAAACATAAAGCAAAATGTTGTGTGATAATTTTTAAAATGCATATCACTTTAAGTGTTTTCTTATCTTTGTTCGAATCAAATTCAAATGACCCATGAAAAAAATCATCGTAGCCTTACTGTTTTTATCATTTTCTTTTTCGATAACTGCGCAGAAGGTAGACCTTAATTATTACATTCCTTCTAATGAAAGTTATAGTACTACTATTCCTACTCCAAAAGAAGTAGTAGGACATGAGGTAGGAGAATGGCATATTACACATGATAAATTAGTAGAGTATATGAAAGCTTTAGCGAAAGCTTCTGATCGTATTTCTATTGAAGACCGAGGAAGAACTTTTGAAGGTCGTCCTCTTTTATTATTGACAATTACATCACCAGCGAATCATCAACGATTAGAAGAAATTCGTAAAAGACATATCGAGGGAACAAATGATGCATCTTTGGATGTGTCTAATGACCCGATCGTAGTATACCAAGGGTTTTCAATACATGGAAATGAGCCGAGTGGTTCAAATGCTTCTTTGGCTGCCGCATATTACCTAGCAGCGTCTCAGTCTTCTGCTACTGAAGATTTATTAAAGAACACAGTCATTTTATTTGACCCATCTTTTAATCCAGATGGACTACAACGGTTTGCATATTGGGCAAACACCAACAAGAGTAAAAATGTAAACCCAGACCCGAACGATAGAGAGTATACTGAAGTTTGGCCAAGAGGAAGAACCAATCATTATTGGTTTGATATGAACCGTGATTGGTTGCCAGTTCAACTTCCAGAATCGAGAGCTAGAATTGCAACATTCCACAAATGGTTGCCAAATATCTTAACAGATCATCATGAAATGGGGTCGAATTCAACCTTCTTTTTTCAACCAGGTATTCAGAGTAGAACACACCCATTAACTCCAAAAATGAATCAGGAGTTAACCAAAGAAATTGGAACATTCCATGCGAAAGCTTTAGATAAAATAGGATCGCAATACTATTCAGAAGAAAGTTATGATGATTTTTATTATGGGAAAGGTTCTACATTTCCAGATATTAATGGGAGTATTGGAATTTTGTTTGAACAAGGGAGTTCACGTGGTCATGCACAAGAGACAAGTAATGGGGTGTTAACATTTCCGTTTACAATAAGAAATCAATATACAGCAGCAATGTCAACCTTAGCAGCAGCAAAAAGTATGCGTGTTAAGATTTTAAAATACCAACAGGATTTTTACAAGAAAGCAAGAAGAGAAGGAGCAAAAATGAAAGCGATTGTTTTTGGCGATGAGAAAGATGCTGCAAAAACATACCACCTGGCTGAAGTTTTAAAAAGACATCAAGTAACCATTCATGAAATAAAATCTGATTTTACATCGAATGGAAAAAGGTTCAAAAAAGGATACAGTTATGTAGTTCCTATGAATCAAAAGAATCAACGTTTGGTAAAAGCAATGTTTGATGTAAGAACGAAGTTTCAAGACAGTCTTTTCTATGATGTTTCTGCTTGGACTTTTAATCACTCTTTTGGTGTAGATTATGCAGAGAATGTTTCTTCGAATAGAGTAGGAGCAGAAGTAAAAACATTGCGTTTTAAAGATGGTGGTGTAGATGTAAAAAGTACTTTAGGATATTTGATGTCTTGGAATGAATACTATACACCAAAAGCATTGAATGCAATTCTACAAAAAGGATTGAGAGCAAAAGTGTCGATGAAGAATTTTAAAAATGGAGGAATTGCCTATGATTATGGAACCATTTTTATCCCTGTACAAAATCAGAAGCTAGATGCAAATGAAATGTATGCTTTCTTGAGTAAAGTGGCAGAAGAGAGTCATTTAAAAATAAATGGAGTTGCTACGGGCTTAAACGATGGGATTGATTTAGGAAGTAATAATTTCAGAAACATAAAAACACCTAAGGTTGCCATGTTGGTAGGGAATGGAATTAACGTAAGTGATCCGGGAGAAATTTGGCACTTATTTGATCAACGTTATGATATTCATGTAACGAAGTTAGATATGTCATATTTCAATCGTATAGACCTAAGTAAATACACAGCACTGATTGCTCCTAGTAGTAGAAGTATGAGCAAGGCTTCTGTTGAAAAATTAAAAACGTGGGTTCGCAACGGAGGAATTTTAATAGGATATAGAAGTGCTGTAAACTGGTTGAAAAGTAACAAGTTTATTAGCCTTCAATTTGATAAAGCTAAGATAGACACAGTAAAAAATGTTTCTTTTGAAGATCGTTCTAAGAAATCTGGGGCGCAAGTGATTGGTGGAGCTATTTTTGAAGCAAAAGTAGATCGTTCGCATCCGATTAATTTTGGGTATAAGAATGATAAAATTGCCTTGTTTAGAAACACAACTATTTTTATCAAAGCAGATAAAAAAAGTTATAACAATCCAATTCAATATACAGGAAACCCATTGTTAAGTGGATATATCTCGAAGGAAAATGCCAAAGTAATTAAAAACACGGTTCCTTTTAAAGTACAGAGAATGGGAAGAGGTAGAGTGATTGTATTTACAGACAATACCAATTTTAGAGCTTTCTGGTACAGAACAAATAAGCTGTTAATGAATGCTATTTTCTTCGGTTCTCAGATGTAAT
>JAESUF010000244.1 GCA_016763215.1 Flavobacteriaceae bacterium | reverse complement strand
TGGACACAGACCTTCCTCCAGATCAATTATATTCCAGAGCATTTCCAAGGTATTTTAACCAAGGTAGAAGGCGAATTACGACAGAACAAACCTATCATGAAGATGTTTTGAAACAGCCAGTATTAGAAATACTCTCTGCAAAATTAATACTGCATAATAATGAATACGTAATTATTGGTGAGCTTCAAAACATAGACAATGTTCCGTCTGATGTTGTTCTAAAAGGGACACTCTACAACAATGATGATCAAGAATTGGCCAGTTACAATGCAAAATATGTCATGAAACACAAACTAATGCCGAAAGAGATAACTAGTTTTCGTATTGATTTCGAAAGAACTGCTTGGTCGAAAATACATGAGTCTGCACCAAAAACTTTTAATCCAGATGAGTTTACTCCTATAGACCTGGATGAACAGCCTGTTAAGTTTGATCTTCATGCGGCTGGAAATGTGACAAATTCTGATTTATTTAAAAACATAGCTATCAGTGAATTAAATCTAAACGACCATCAATTAAATGGGCAATTATTTAATAGTGGTTTAGAAGAGATAACGGTTCCTCAATTAATTATTTCTTATTATAATAAACAAAAAGAATTATCTTGGGTAGAGCATCAATTTTTAAAAGAAGCTATTCCACAGCAAAAAAAATTAGATTTTCAGTACAACTATAAAACAACACTTACATCAAAAGTAATTTCAAAAGATATGAGTAATTGTTTTGTGAACGGGCTCCCCAATCAATCAATCTCTGATAAAATTGTTCCCAACAGGATTATAGAACATCGTTTTTTTGGGCTACAAAATATCAACAATAAAGAATACCCTTATCTCAAATTAGAATTTAATTCTTTTATTGGAAACTTATAAATAATGGATGTAAGAAAAAACCATATCGTTCTAATTACACTGATTCTGTTCTGTACTATTGCAAACTCTCAAAGCAATATACCTCAGAACAATTCTCAGTTATTAACTAAGAAATCTGTTTTTATAGCAGGTTCAGAAATTGTTCTTTCCTTTAAAATAAAGAACGAGAAATTACCTTTTGTATTTATTAGTAGTTCTTATGGAGAAACGTTGGTGAAAGGCGTGCTAAAAAATGCTATTTACACCGTAAAACTCCCAAATGAAATAGCAATCAAAAGAGGAGTCGTTCTGTGGAAACTACTTATGGAAGACAGCTCTTTGGAGGGAGAAATTCGTATCAAATCCAAATCTGAAGTAGCTAAAATGGAAGCCTATCTTGGGCCTCCGAGCATTGAAGCTGGCGACAGAGATTACAGTATGATTGTGAGTATCCCAACAGATTCATTAGACAATCCACTAGCTGATAGTACTAAAGTTCAAATCAAACATCAATTTTTAAACAGCCGGCAAATTAAAGAAGTATTCACCAATTTTATGATTGCTTATCAAAATATCTATAGTCCAAGAAAAGCGGGGAAAATTATTACCTCAACAGAAAGTAAAGGAATTAATTCAAAAGAGTTTGAAATAAATGTAATGCCTGCCATTCCTGAAAATTTTAAAATCTTCTTTAGGAGAAATCATAATTACGCAGATGGAAACCAAATTACCACTTTTTATACTGATCAAATTTTAGATGCATATAATAATATTGTCTCGGACGGAACTTTGGTCGAATTTATAATTACTACAAAAGAGAAAAACCTTTTAAAGGCTAATGGAATAACTGTAGGAGGAATTGCAAGAGCTCAGATTGTCCACCCAGAACGCCAAAGCAATTGGTCAGTTTTTGCTTATGTTAACGGAATGGCTAAGAGCAATTCAATTGCACTTTCATTTCAACCTGCACTGAAAGATTTTAATGTTGTTTTTTCTAAAGAGAATCGCACAATAACAGTTGGGCCACTTCAGAGTTTTCTAGGGCAATTTATTGCCGATGGTTTTAGAGTTCATCTAAAAGCATTGAAAAACGAAAAAATTGCATATTCAGAAACAAAAACATCGCTGAACGGATATATAACTTTTTACATCAACCCATCGGCCTTAGCAAGTGGAACATATGAGTTTAACATTATTTCTGGAGATATTGAAAAAAAGATCGCCTCTAAAGTTGTAAAATAATGCACAGAAAAATCTTAAAACGAAGTCTTATAATTACTGTACACGTGTGCATTATTATCTCCATTATTTTCGGGATCAGTACGCTAATAAGCTATATGAATACGGGTGCTGACAGAAGTAAAATGCTTCATGTTGAAATGGAAAAGGAAGATTATTATATTCCTATTGTCACTTGGGCTCCTTTAATGAACGAAGGGCGATTTATGGATAAAACAACGCTTTCAGATACTGAAAAAGATTACCTAGACTCTTGGTACGTTAGAAATATTGCATACAAAACAAATGCTAAAGTTGGGGTTAAAGATTACTATACTGAAAGTGCACGAGAGAATATTTATCGCCTTATAGACAAGAATATTAAAAATTCAATTTCCCTAGAAACAACAACCCTTGCTCATAATTTGACGCTAGAGTTTTTTAGCGAAGACGGACAAATGATTGTAGTTACCGATAAGAACGCGACCAAGTACCAACAGATACATCAGAAGGATACGATAGTTACCGAGTTTTTAGAAACTGCGACCTATCAAATAATTATGTTATTAGAAGATGGTTTTTGGAGGGTTCGCCATCTAGTAAAACAAGAAGCTAGTGAACGCAAACACACCAAACCCTTACATGAAAGAGTATTTGATACTATTAAAGGAATTAATTACTATCCAAAAGATACTCCTTGGGACTTATTTGGAAATCAATTCAACAAAACAATACTACAGAATGATTTTCAAATCATAAAAAACTCTGGATTAAATACGATTCGTGTTTTTGTTCCTTTTCAAGATTTTGGTGAGGCCAACGTAATTCCTGCGAAAATAAAAAAACTCAACACACTTCTAGATGAAGCTGAAGCGAATGGTTTGAAGGTAATTCTAACACTCTTTGATTTTTATGGAGATTATTCTGTCTTAAGATGGACCCTTGATCAAAAGCATTTGGTAACCATTGTTTCCGAATTTAAAGACCATGAAGCAATTTTAGCATGGGACATTAAAAATGAACCCAATCTCGATTTTGAAAGTCGCGGAAAAGAAACCGTAAAAGCCTGGCTGTCTCAAATGATTTCAACCGCTCGAACTATTGATCAAAAGCATCCAATTACCATTGGGTGGTCTAATGCAGAGGATGCTCTAACCTTACAAGAGATGGTCGACTTTATAAGTTTCCATTACTATAACGCTCCTGAAGATTTCACAACAACTTATAACGCTATAAAAAAAAATAGCTGCAGAGAAATCTGTCGTTGTTAGCGAATTTGGAGCCTCATCTTATGATGGTTTTTGGAATTTTTTCACGGGTTCTAATAAAGCACAAGCAGACTATCATAAAGTAATGCAGGAATACTTTTCAGAAAACGAAGTGCCCTATCTTTCTTGGACCCTATATGATTATAAAAGTGTTCCATCTAGCGTAGCTGGTAGGTATCCTTGGCGAAAAAGTCAGCAAAAATATTTTGGGTTTATTAATAATAAAGGCGAAGTGGAACCCTCATTTAAATATATTTCTAAGAAATAATTTATTCTAGAACCTTGATCTTACTTGACTGTTTTTCTTCAATGATCTTTTTAAATTCCTCTATATAAATCTCTGCAATTCTAGACATAGGATAAGCAGTAGCAGCTTTGTAATTCATTTTCCCTAACTCCACTCTATACTCATCATCTGTAATAATTTTTTCTATCGCATCTGCTAGACTTGCAACACTATTAGGCTCAAAAAATTCTCCTCGGTACCCTTCATCTTTCACCAAACTAGCTAAATCACTAATATTTGGCATAACTACTGCTTTACCATAACCTCCCGATTGATGAAGTACTCCAGAGCTACCCGTTGTAGAAGTGTAAGGAAAAACAACTACTGTGCTTTCTTGAAATATTCTAGGAACATCTTCTTCTTTTACATACCCAGTAAATGTTAATTGAGAAACATGGGCGTATCTCTTATTAACCTCTTCTAAATACCCTGAAACATTTGGATTGTCTGTACCTGCTATTACAATTTCTAAATCAAGACCCGTTCTTTCTCTCACTTTCTCTATCGCCTCAATCATTCCCTCCACTTTTTTATAGGTCCCGAATTTTCCAAATGTCATAATTTTCATTGGATTTTTTGGCACACTATAGTTTGGTTTTTCAGGAAGTTCAAAGGTCCCATGCGGAACACAAATAATAGTATCTTTTTCATACTTAGTCTTTAAAACATCAACATATTTGTCGATGGTTACCGCCACACGATCTGCTTTTAAAATAAGCCTAGTTAACAACGTTCCTACAAAATTGTAAAATTTTTGCATGATCTTATTCGAAGTAAATCCAGCGTTCCCCAAATCTACTTGTTCCAAAATATTATGCAATAATACAATTGTTGGAATCTTTTTTAATTTGCAGATCCATGGAAGCATTAGTGATAATGCTGCTGGAATTTTCTTATCTCCAAATTTCATAAACTGAATATTGAACAAAACACAGTCGGGTTTTGTTTGTCCAATCGCTTTCGTAACATTTATTATATTTGAATAGCTATTGAAAGACCAACATTCTTTAATTGTTATTAAGCACCCTCCTTCTCGATAAGGAACACTTCTAACTCCGTCTGTCTTATCTGTTAATAGAATAAGTTCTGTAAGTATTTCTTTCTGTTGAAATTCTTTTACCAAATGAAAGGCATATTCGTTTAAGGTAACTTTACTTGGTGGATAGGCAGTAACTATAGCTAACTTCATAATGATTATTTTAGTTAAATTTGATAAAATTTTATCCATTTTGCTGTCATTAACAGACAAGAAGAATTTTCCTTTAGATGAATGACACCTTTGTTTAGATTAAGCTCTCTTTGTTTTTAATGAAGTATATCCAAAGAACAACAGTTGCACAGTTAATAGAATTAACATCGCAATGATTTGCATATTCACTACTTGGGCTAAATCTCTATGAAAAACCATGATTAAAAGAACCTGTAAGCATCCAAATAAACCCGATACGATTACAGGAACATAATTACTCAATGATAAAAAGTAATAGGCAAAAATATTAGAGATTGCAAATACGCCCGTTGCAAAGGAGTACTTCCACAACAACGACCCCATACTTATATAAGCATCCCCAAATAATAATTGAATTATCTGCTGCGGAAACAAGAAACACATTCCAATAATTACAGCAGAGATACAACTAATATAACTCACATATTTCCAAAGCAATGCAGTTGTATCTTTCCCTTCTTTTTTTAGTTCTATAAGCTTCGGAAAAAGTAACATCACAAACATCCATGCAATAAAATACACAATTCTCCCTATTAAGGCTAAGGAAGCATAAAGACCAGCTTCATACGATTCAAAATAATGTTTTACAAGTAATATATCGCTATTGTTAATAATGATTTGAGTCAATTCATAAAAAGCAGTCAGAATAAAAAAATTGCGAATAACCCTTCTTTCTACCTTGGGCAAGTTTATTTTTCTGGTAAGAGAAACACCTTGTATTTTTAATGGAATCAATCCGAAGAAAAAGGAAATTACTATCCCTAAAGAAACTGCATAGGTAGCAGGAACCTTCAGTAGTAAAAGCAGTAAGAAAGTAAAGAACAATCTACTTAGCATTTCTCCTTGATAGGTAACTGAGAGTAAGATAAACGCTTTCTTTCCTTGAAAAACGCCTCTGTTTACACTCATGGCAAAGTAAAATGGAACTCCGATTCCAAAAAGCACAAACATGCTAGAAGATTGGGTATTAAAAAGAACTTGAAGTTGCTTTGCAAAAACAACAATGGACACTCCAAGAACACCTCCCACAATCAAAGCATTTGTGTAAACGCTATTTAAAAAATGACGAAATAAGGTCTTATTTAACAGGATTGAAAATTTAGCTGTCGCCATTTGAAATGTCATTGCGATAAACGAAATGATCAATAAAAATGTAACAATACTAGCACTATCCGCAAACTCTTTTGGACCTAAATATCTTCCCAAAATAAGGTTGTAGAAATAGTTCCCTGCATTGACAGCAAGAATACTCAACATGAACAGTTTTTCTTGAGAGATTTTTCGACTTGTTACCTGTAAAGATATTTTTGACATTTTAAGTTTGATTTATGCAAAATTCAAAAATTGATCGTAAATATCTTCACTTCCAAGTCCTACAATTATAAATTTTTTCTTTTCTTCTTTTGATTTTTTGTGCAGAAATTTCAAACATTCTACTCCACTGTTTTCAATTCTACTTACCTCATTAATATTTATCGTAATTGATGAGTTTATGGTAAAGAGTGCCTCAAAATATTTTCTTAATGAACTTGAGTTTGTTTGATTTAAAGTTCCTTTTAAATAAAAGATGTCTTTAAGGTTTTTAATTAATAAAGCCATAATAAATTAAATTTTAGATTGTTATTTCTATTCAAATATTCAAAGAGTTCCGAATAAGCTTCATCTAATTTCGATGAACTGCAGCTTACTAGGGGTGAATGATTCAAAAAGAATAACTAACTTGCTTAGAACAAATTACACACATGAAAGACCTCCTTTATTTGCTTTTTTTCTTGTCTATATCAATTACTGCTCAAAATATGGATAAAGGTTTTCAGTACTTGGAAAACCAACAGTATGCTGAAGCGGAAACTTTCTTTACTCGTATTTTAGAAAACTACCCTCGCAATAAAACGGCTAGACTGTGTTATGGAAGAGCAATAGGGCTTAATGGCAAACCTACGGAAGCACTGTCTTTGTTTGAGACTTTACACAAAGATCATCCCGAAAATTTTGAAATAAAATTAAATTTTGCCGAGGCAATGTTATGGAACAGTCTATTCTCAAGAGCAAAAGGGTTCTATGAAATCCTACTACAAGAAACTCCGAAAAGTTTCCCTGCCCTTCTGGGATATGCAAATACACTTTCTAATTTAAAAGAATACGAATCGGCTATTGTATTTGTAAATAAGGCTTTAGAAGTCTCACCTAAAAACCCAAATGCAGTCATTTCAAAAAAATACATCTTTTTAGGGTATGCCTATCAACAGCAACAAAATCAACAATACAAAAAATCGGAATTACTTTTAAAGAAAAACCTAGTTGACCTTCCAAATGATCAAGAAACCTTATTAAACCTTGCAAACCTTTATTTAATAATGTTAGATTTAGAGAAAGCAAGACAGACATATTTAGCTATCGGAAAGAATCCTAAAGGAACTGTTCCTTCATTAAATGGCTTATCCTTAGTAATGCATTTACATGGAAAAGAAAAGAAAGCATTGCAAACGAGTACAAAGGCCTACGAATTGCTACCAACCATAAAGGATCTGGAAATTATTAGACAAACTAAAGAACGATATATTCAGGCTTTACTATGGAATAAAAAATACAAAAGTGTAGAACCATTAATTAATGAGCTCAATCAAAAGTTTCCCAATGAAAATTGGATTTTAGCCCTTAGCGCTAGTTTGCACTCTTATAAAGGTGATTTTAAAGAAAGCCTAGAAAAGTACAATTCAATTTTAAAAAACGATGCAAACTCTTTTGATGGTAATTTAGGGAAAGCAAACGTATTAAAGGCTCAAAAGAACTATTCCGAGGCTTTTAAAATGGCTGAAAAAACCCTCTCCATCTACAATGAACAGGCAGATGCCATTCACCTAAGAAACAATTTGAAATTGCTTTTTACTCCAGCCTATGACGGAAAATTTTCTTATAGTTTTGACAATGGA
>JAESUF010000022.1 GCA_016763215.1 Flavobacteriaceae bacterium | reverse complement strand
GAACATAGCAATCTATCCATTACGAAGTACACATGAACTCATAAACCCAGGGAATTTATATTCGAAGGATAGCGATAATGCAACACCTCCTTTCTACGGGACGGAAGCTGTTTTGTTTTCAAACAGTGCTTTACCAGTAGTAAAAGCATCAAGCATAAATCTTAAAACGAATCGCCCGGATATGATAAATACCGAGATTATTGACATGTTGAAAATTGACAGTAATGAAATTTTTATTGGATATGTATATGGTGGGATTGAGGCTTTTAGATCTAACCCAGGGACTTATGGGAAAACATATTCTAGAGCATCTAATGTGATATTTAAAGTAACACTGAAAAAGAAATAAGTGTTTATATTTCCTGTAGCAAAGCATTGACCAATATTTAGCGTTAGTGCTTTGCTCTTTTTTGGAACCTATTGCATTGAAGCAAAACAGTTACATTAATTATTGAAGTATTAAATTGGTTTTCCTGTTCTGCAACCACAAATAAAATTGAACACCAAACAAGAACGCACCTGAGAGTAGGTGAATTGCTTGTGTTCCCATTGGGAAATCTGCATAGTACATTAAGATTCCGGTAATGGTTTCTAAAAACAGTAAAATCAGTACCCAATTAATTAACCTGTATCCTAAATTCTTTACTTGGTTTAAATAGAATAACCCAAGGTTTACCAAAACAATAGCAATGGTAAAGGAACGATGAAAATAAAATTTAAAGTTAGGCTCCATCAAGCTATAGTCTTTGTTTTCAAAACCCAATAGCTTTACCTGCTCATCAATAAATTGACGAACCTGTGTTCCCAATGCAATTTGAATCAACGAAAAGACAATGGAAATAATTAAAAGCTTATTAAATAGTGAGTGAAATTGGTACGTAATTTTCTTTTCAGTAACAATAAAAAGTAATTTTAAAATTAACCCGACAATTACCAAACCAATCACCATATGAATGGTAATCATGGTCGGTTTTAAATTGGTGTCTACGACTATTTTCCCTAGAACAGCCTCAACCATCATTAAGAAAAAGGCAGAAAAAGCAAGTATGGGAATTGTTTTGTTCTCTTTCCTAAATCGCCATGCTCCTACGATTAAAAAGAGGAAGATAAATCCAGAAAGTACTGTTGTTAATCGATTAATATATTCTGTCCAAGTATGGAATTTGTTAAACTTTGCATAGTCGTGCTTTGTATACTTTTCCCAGTTATTGGAATTAAATTCAGTAATGGTTTTTACTTCTTTCTCAGCAACATACAAGACTTCGTCTTTAATAATAATCATTCCTTCTTTGTAGGTTCTATCTGGTTGCCAAGTAATTTGTTCTTCAGAAGAGGGAGGAATATAATATCCAAAACATTTTGGCCAATCCGGACAGCCCATTCCTGAGCCAGTCATCCTTACAAATGATCCTGCTAAAAAGATTAAATACAAACTAGCAAGCGTAATTTTAACGATAAGCGGAAATCGTTTTTTCATCTGAATGATTGTTTGTGCAAAGATAGCTCAAAAACACAAAAAAAGGCCCCTGATTATAGGAGCCTTTTTCGTATGAAATATCTTTAGATCTTATTCTTTTGCTGCTACTTCAGAAGCTTTGTACAAATCGCCACCAGCAATTCCATCAATAAATTCGATTAAATCTTTAGGCGAAGTTTTATTAGCGTCAAATTGAACGGTTGCTAAACTATCAGTAAAAACAACAGTTGCAGAAGCGACTCCTTCTTTTTTAGAAAGTTTAGATTGGATGGTTTTTGCGCAACCAATTTGGCAAGTCATTCCAGAAATAGTTAAAGAAACAGTTTCTAGCTTGGCTACAGCGATTTCTTTTTTAATAGGAACCTTCTCAGCTTCTTTTATACAAGAAACAAACGAAAATGAAAAGATAGCTACAATGATTAAAATATGACGAGTTCTCATGATTACTTTTTGTGATAGTTTTATTGTGCAAATTTATGTAATATATGATTTATATAGGAATATTTGTTAGACTTTTGTATCGATTTTAACAATCGATAGCCATGAGCAACCAACAAAAAAAATGGTTTTACCTGATTATTCTCTCTGTAATTTGGGGAAGTTCTTTTATTCTTATTAAAAAATCTTTAATCGGATTAACACCAATCCAGCTAGGTGCAATTCGAATATTAATTACAGCGGTGTTTTTACTATTAATCGGTTTTAAGAGTTTAAAAAAGATTGAAAAAAAGGACTGGAAACATATTGCAAGTACAGCAATATTAGGAACCTTTTTCCCTGCATTTTTATTTGCTTTTGCAATTACGAAAATTGATAGCTCTATTTCTGCAATATTAAATTCGTTAACACCATTTAATACTTTTATTATTGGAGCTTTGGTCTTTGGGTTTGCTTTTAAAAAGAAGCAATTGATCGGAATCTTAATTGGATTGATTGGAACTTTGGTTCTTATTTTAAATGGAGCACATGCTAATCCAGATCAAAATTATTGGTATGCACTTTTGGTGGTTATATCATCAGTTGGATATGCTTTTAATGTAAATATCATTAAGAAGCATTTGAATGATGTAAGTGCCCTGGCTATCACAACGGGAAATTTTTTATTACTGATTATTCCCGCATTAATAGTATTATATTTTACTGATTTCCATGTAGATTTTGAATTGAATGATGAATCTATTTCGGCCTTAGGGTATATAACCTTGCTTTCAGTAATTGGAACGGGAATAGCAAAAGTGATGTTTAATAGATTGATTCAGATCTCTACGCCAGTTTTTTCAGCTTCAGTAACTTATTTGATTCCTATTATTGCAGTAATGTGGGGAGTAATTGATAATGAACAATTAAGTTTCTTGCAACTACTTGGTGGAGTTATTATCTTGTTTGGGGTATATTTAGTGAATAAAGCGAAATAAAAAAACCGCAGTTTTCACTACGGTTTTTTGAATGTTATTTTAAAGGTTGTTATTCGAAATCTTTATCGGTTATACCTTCATTAACTTTAATTTCTTTTAACTCAAAGTTTAACGTAAACTGTCCCATTCCTTGTTCGAATTTGTGGGCAATTAAAACCCCGTTTACTGCTTTGTAGTCGCCGTAATTAGATGGAATCTTTACTTCTCCTTGTGGACCTTTAGTAGTTCGTACTAATTTAATTTTCAATCCGGATTTAACATCGTAGAAAACTTCAACATCATTAACAATAATTACATATGCATTGTTTCCGTCGATAGATTCTATTCTGTCTAATTTCCCAGTTTTATAGGACAGGTCTTCAAAAGGCAATGCTTTTGCTTTTGCATCTTCGAGCTCTTTTCCAGCCAATCCTACTTTTTGACCTCTAGATTCAGAGTACCCTTTTTCTCCGTTGAATACTTGTTTTTGAAATACTTGACCTTGAGCGGTAATTGTATTTGATTCTTTATTAGGGACAGCTACTTTTCTTGTTAAAACCAAAGGAGTTCCTTGAATAGTGGCATTATAAGTGTACATAATAGACTTTATATTTGCAACTTTATCAGCACCTCCAATTGCGTCAATATACTTGTCAATTACCTTAGCGGCAGTTAAGCCCGTAGGAATAGGTAAGCTCATTTCTGGTTTTTCAGTTGGATTTCCATACTTGTCAAAATAGTTAATTTTGTAGTTGGAATCCTTTTCTAAATTTTTCAAGACATCAATTCCTTTACCAGTCACTATTATTCTAGCTTTATCACCTCTAAAATACTTAATGGCTGCATCCTGAACGTCATCTAGAGTAACAGCGTTTATTTTTTCTAAATACGTTTCGTAGTAATTATTAGGTAAATTGTACAATTCTATATTTAGGGCATATCTAGCTGCAGTAGTTGGTTTTTGTACATCCATTACAAAGCTTCCAACATACAATTCTTTCGCATCTTTTAAATCTTGCGCTGTTACTTTTTGGTAACGAATTTTGTTGATCTCTTTTTGTAGTTCAACCACAGCGCTGTCAGTAACCATATTACGCACACTAGCTGTTGCTCTAAATGTACCAACATACCTACTTTGTCCTACGCTAGAGTACGCTCCATAAGTATACGCTTTGTCTTCACGTAAGTTTTGAAACAATCTTGCAGTTCCACCGCCACCTAAAATTTGGTTGGCTAATAACGCAGCATAATAATCATCATCACCTAAGGTTAGATCTATTGTATTGATCACTGCAATCTCAGATTGCACAGCATTTGACATGTTTATAAAGTTAATTTCAGTAGTAGCTACATTTTTAACTTGTGGCATTGTATAGGTTGGGATATCTCCAGCTTTCCAATCGCTAAATAATTTTTTTACTAACTTTTTCGTTTTCCTAGGGTTGATGTCTCCAATAATGATAAGGTATGCATTGTTTGGTTTGTAGTACGTAGCATATCTATTCTTCACATCTTCTAACGTAATGTTTCCAATAGATTCCTTGCTAGTGAACTCTCCAAAAGGGTGATTCTTACCATAGGTTAAAACATCTTCAACTCTACGAGCAGCAGCGGTTACATTTTTTTCTCCAGATTTTATATTGTCTAGAGTTACTTTTACTTCTTTGTCGAATTCTTCCTGAGAGAACACAGCGTTTTTTACCCCGTCTGCCATCAAGCCTAAAATTTCAGAGAAATATTTTTTTAATGAAGCACCGGAAGCACCTCCACTTGAATATCCTACACTAGCACCTAAGTATTCTACTCGTTCATTAAAGTCGTCTTTAGATATGTTTGTAGTCCCTCTTCCTAATAAGCTACCCATCATGCCAGAAAGCCCAGCTTTGTCTCCTTCAAAAGTAGGACTGTTGTCGATAGTTAAACGAACGGAAGCTCTCGGTAGTTTATGGTTTTCTACCATAATTACTGTTAATCCGTTCTTTAATTTAAATTTTTCTGCCTTCCCTAACTTTACTTTTGGAGCTGGACCAGGTTTGGGCATTTTACTTCTGTCTATTTGAGCACTTACAGCAAAAGACATTGCTAAAAAGGCTACGAGCGATAAAATTTTTGTTTTCATAATTAATGTCTTTTGATGTTATTTCTTCTCAGGTAAATAGTCTAAGATTAACCTCTGATTTGGATTTAAATACTTCTTAACTACTGCTCTAATTTCTTCTCTTGTAATTGATCTGTAAATATCGATCTCTGTATTAATTAGATTTGTATCACCGAACAGAACATTATATCTAGCTAATGAATTTGCAATTCCGTCTACACTAGAATTTGAACTCACATATCTGTTTTCAAACTGGTTTTGTAATTTTTGGTATGCTTTTTCAGAAATTAAATCCGTTTGAATTTTTACAAGTTCTTCGTCAATCTCTTTGATGATATCATTCAATTTAGTTTTTCCTTGAGGCAACCCAAATAATATATAGGTACCATAATCTTCTTGACTTAAGTTAATTGCTCCAGCTTGTAACGCCATTTTTTTTGTATCAACTAACTTCTTGTATAAAACAGAACTTCGGCCACCACTTAAGTATGTAGAAATCATATCTAAAACTCTAGAATCTCTTGTCTTCATAGAAGGAGTTCTATATGCAGCCATAATTGCTGGGATCTGAATGTTTGGATCGTAAGCTGTCGCTTTAATTGTTTTAGTAATCGGATCTTCTTTGGGGAAGCTTCGTTCAATATCTTTTCCTCTAGGAATAGGTCCGAAATAAGCTTCAATTAATTTCTTAGTTGACTTAATGTCAATATCCCCAGCAACGACTAATGTAGCATTATTAGGAACATAAAACTTTTTATTAAAAGCTAAGAACTCTTCTAAAGTAGCAGCATCTAAATGTTCCATTTTACCGATAGTTGTTCCTTTATAAGGGTGTTTTTTAAATATGTTTATTTTCACATACTCTAAAAAACGAGAATACGCTTGATTGTCTACCCGCAATCTTTTTTCTTCTTTTACAACTTCATTCTGAGTATCTACACCTTCTTGTCCGATGATAGGATGTAATAGCCTTTCAGATTCTAACCACAATCCAAGTTCTAATTTATTGGAAGGAAAAGTTTCATAATAATAGGTTCTATCATCAGTGGTATTTGCATTGTTTCTACCACCATTAGAAGAGACTATTTTAAACCATTCTCCTTTTTTAATGTTTTTGGTTCCTTCAAAGAGTAGGTGCTCAAAAAAGTGAGCCATTCCAGTTCTATTCGGTTGTTCGTCTTTTGCTCCTACATGGTACATTACAGATGTAGTAACTACTGGAGCAGAATTATCTTGATGCAAAATAACATGCATGCCGTTACTTAGATCATATTCTTCAAATTCAACTTTCTGAGCGTTGGAAGAAAATGCGACTAAAAACACTGAGGCCAGTGTTAAAATACTTCTTTTCATTGATTATATTTTAGTTTATGAAATCCATAGTTTGACGTTGATATTCATGCTTTGTTACAAGCAAAAGAGCAGCGAAAAAAATCTGGTTACCAAAAATAAGAAGTATCTATCACAAAATTGATGAAACAAAAGTTTTTCTTTTGAGACAATTCCTTGTTTTTTTGAAGAATAGCTATTGCCGCATTTTAAAAAAAGAGTATATTTGCACCCGCATTTTGAGCGATCAAATGCAGGTTTTAATTAAAAAGCTAACAAAAAACATAACAGTATGTACGCAATTGTAGAGATAGCAGGGCAGCAGTTTAAAGTAGCAAAAGATCAAAAGGTATACGTACACCGTTTACAAGAAGCAGAAGGTTCTAAAGTAACTTTCGATAAAGTAATGCTTGTAGAAGATGGTGGAAATGTAACTATTGGCGCCCCAGCTATAGAAGGAGCCGCAGTAACGGCCAAAATTTTAAGTCACCTTAAAGGTGATAAAGTAATCGTCTTCAAAAAGAAAAGAAGAAAAGGTTACCAAAAGAAAAACGGACACCGTCAGTATTTAAGCGAAATTCAAATTGAAAGTATCGCTGCTTCTGGTGTTAAGAAAGCTACAGCTAAAAAAGCCGCTGCTCCAAAGAAGGAAGTAAAAACGGTAGAAGCTCCTAAAGCAGCTAAAGCTGTTGAAGCTCCAAAAGCTGAGGTAAAAGAAACAGTATCTAACGATTTAAGTTCTATGACTGTTGCTCAATTAAAAGCATTGGCTAAAGATAAAGGTGTCTCTGGATATACTTCTTTAAAGAAAGCTGAACTAATAGCAGCATTAAGTTAATAAGAATTTCAATTTTAAAACCATAAGACCATGGCACATAAAAAAGGAGTAGGTAGTTCGAAGGAT
>JAESUF010000243.1 GCA_016763215.1 Flavobacteriaceae bacterium | reverse complement strand
TGTAGTAATTTTACATCACTTTAAACACATTAGAATGAGCTTACAATGGAATGGTGTAATGCCTGCAGTAACTACAAAATTCACAGATGAAGATCAGTTAGATTTTCAAATGTTTGAAACAAATATCAATGCGCAATTAGATGCAGGTGTTCATGGAATTGTTTTAGGAGGAACGCTTGGAGAAGCAAGTACACTTTTAGAAGAAGAGAAAAGAATACTAACAAGAACCACGGTTGAATTAGTTAATGGGGCTGTGCCTGTATTAATAAATATTGCTGAGCAATCAACCAAAGGAGCTATTGATGCTGCTCAAAAGGCAGAATTAGATGGTGCAAGCGGTTTAATGATGTTGCCGCCAATGCGATACAAAGCTGGCGATAGAGAAACTGTTGAATATTTTAAAGCAGTAGCCCATAATACTTCGTTGCCGATAATGGTTTATAACAACCCCATAGATTATAAGATTGAAGTTACTTTAGATATGTTTGAAAGCTTATTGGAATGTAACAACATAGAAGCAGTTAAAGAATCTACGAGAGATATTTCAAATGTAACACGTATCAAGAATCGATTTGGAGATCGATTAAAAATCATGACTGGAGTAGATACTTTAGCCTTGGAAAGTTTATTGATGGGTGCCGATGGTTGTGTAGCTGGATTGGTTTGTGCTTTTCCAAGAGAAACGGTTGCTATTTATGAATTACAAAAAGCAGGAAGAATTCAAGAAGCTTTAAAGATTTACCGTTGGTTTTTACCATTGCTAGAATTAGATATAAACGCTAAATTAGTGCAGAACATAAAATTGGCAGAAGTAGCAACAGGTATTGGAACGGAAAACGTTCGAGCTCCTCGGTTACCGTTGATTGGAGATGAAAGAAAGCATGTTTTAAATATTATTGAAGAGGGTTTGAAAAACAGACCTACTTTGCCAGACTATAAAAATTTGTAAGAATAATGATCGTAGGAAAAAACTATATTGGAGAGACCTTATCAGCAAAAGGAAACAAAACGTTTACAACGTTTAATCCTCTATTAAATACTGAAAACGAATCTGTTTTTACCGAAGCTTCAAATGAAGAAATTAATGAAGCAGCAGTATTGGCATCAAAAGCTTTTCAAGTTTACAGTAAGAAATCTGGAAATGAAAAGGCAACTTTTTTAAGAGCAATCGCAGAAGAAATAGAAGCTTTAGGTGACGCATTAGTTGAGGTGTATATTTCAGAATCTGGATTGCCAGCAGGAAGAGCTAAGGGGGAAAGAGGAAGAGCTGTAGGTCAATTGAGAGCTTTTGCAACTCATCTAGAACAAGGTTCATGGGTAGAAGCAAGTATAGATACTGCTCAACCAGATCGTACACCTTTACCAAAAGACGATTTACGTAAAATGTTAGTCCCACTAGGACCAATTGTTGTTTTTGGAGCAAGTAATTTTCCATTTGCCTTTTCAACAGCAGGAGGAGATACAGCTTCAGCATTAGCTGCAGGTTGCCCTGTGATTGTAAAATCACATCCAATGCATGCAGGGACAGGAGAAATGGTTGCTTCTGCAATTATCAAGGCTGCTAAAAAGACAGGGATGCCAAACGGCGTTTTTTCTAATTTGAATAGTAGTGGAATTGAAGTCGGACAAGTATTGGTGAAACATCCGCATGTAAAAGGTGTTGGTTTTACAGGAAGTATAAGAGGAGGAAGAGCATTGCTCGATTTGGCAGCACTAAGAGAAGAACCAATTCCAGTTTTTGCCGAAATGGGAAGTATCAATCCAGTAATTTTATTGCCAGAAGCTTTAGATGAAAAAGCGACTAGTTGGGCAAAAACCTATGCGGGGTCAATTACTCTAGGGGCTGGGCAATTTTGTACAAATCCAGGATTGTTATTGGCGATTAAAAGTGAAGCATTAAATAAATTTGGACAAGTTTTAGCTGAAGAAATAGTTAAAGTAACGCCATCATGTATGCTACACCCAAACATATTTGGCGCCTATGAACGTAACAAAACAAAAGTAATTTCCCAAGATGGAGTTGAAGTGTTGGCAGACTATTCGGAAGAGCTTAAGAGCAACCATGGAAGTCAAATAGTTTCTAAAGTTGATGGGAAAACATTCTTAGAAAATACGACGTTACACCAAGAAGTTTTTGGTCCCTTTTCGTTAGTTGTAGCATGTGAAGATGAAGAACAATTGGCACAGATCATCTCTCAATTAGAAGGGCAGTTAACAGGAACAATTATTGGTACTGAGAATGAAGTGGCAAACAATTCTAAAATTGTTGATGAATTACAAAACAGGGTCGGTAGGATTATTTTTAATGGTGTTCCTACTGGAGTAGAGGTATGTCCGTCTATGTTACACGGAGGCCCTTACCCAGCAACAACAGATCCTAGATTTACGGCTGTAGGAGTCGATGCAATTAAACGTTGGGTACGACCATTTAGTTTTCAATCTTGGCCAAATAGTTTATTGCCAGACGAATTAAAAAATGAAAATCCACTGTCCATTTTAAGAAATGTAAATGGGGTTAAAACCACAAATAAAACATAAGAATATGAAAATCATAAAACTTTTTGGGTTTGTAATATTACTTAGCTTTTTAGCTTGTAAAAAAACATCTTCTAGTGAACAATTAAATTCTTTAATTTCTGAATATGACAAACCTAGAGAGTATGATTTTGAAACAAATGAATCGGTAGAAAACACCATTAAATATTATCAATCTGAAGCAGATTTCTCTAAACAGCTAAAAGAAAAACTAGTACTGGTTACTACAGAAACACTATCGGAAACCGAACAAATTTCTAGAGAATTGCTATTGTTTGTTTTGCAAGATAAAATTGATACACATTCTTTTAAAACATATCTGAATCCAATTACAAACGAATATGCTTTTCATTTGAATTTGAGTCGGATGGGAAACAGAACTTTTGAAAAGAAAGAAGACGTTAATGAGTATTTAAAAGAGTTGGAGGAATTACCAGCAAGAGTTGATTATAACTTGGAATTGTTAAGAGCTGGAGTTAAAGAAGGTATTTCACAACCGAAAGCTGTTTTTTATGAGTATGAAAAAACATACAACAAGCATATCATCACAGATGAAACGAAGAGTGCGTTTTATAGACCTTTTAAAGCTTTCCCAGAATCGTTTTCAAAAGAATTAAAAGACTCCATTATAAATGTTGCAAAAGCAAGTGTTCAAAAAAATGCAATTGATCAATACAAAAAAATAAAAGCCTTTTTTGAAGGTGAATACTTTCCAAATACAAGAAAAGGGTTGGGGGTTTCTACCGTACCAAATGGGAAAGAATTTTATCAAAATAGAATTAATTATTACACAACAAGCACCAAATATACTGCTGAAGATATCCATCAAATAGGATTAAAGGAAGTGGCTAGAATTAAGGCAGCGATGATGAAAATTATTTCTGATTTGAATTTTAAAGGCACCTTTTCTGATTTCTTGAATTTTTTGAGAACGGATGAGCAGTTTTTTGCAAAAACACCGAAAGAACTATTAATGTTTGCTAGAGATATTGCAAAAAGAGCAGATGGGCAATTGCCAAAATTCTTTAAAACATTACCTAGAAAACCTTATGGAGTTGTTGAAGTTCCTGCTGCAATAGCTCCCAACTATACAGGTGGAAGATATTCTGGTTCTTATAGTGAAACAACAGCGGGTTACTATTGGGTAAATACCTATAATTTACCAAGTAGAACTTTATATACGATTCCTGCACTAACAGCCCATGAAGCTGTACCCGGACACCATTTGCAGATTTCTTTGAATAATGAATTGCCAGAAACCATTCCAGCTTTTAGAAGAGGTCTATATTTATCGGCTTATGGAGAAGGTTGGGGACTGTATTCGGAAACGTTGGCAGATGAAATGGGGTTGTATACGACTCCCTATGAAAAGTTTGGAAAACTGACCTATGAAATGTGGAGAGCGTGTAGATTGGTTGTAGATACGGGAGTTCATGCCAAAGGATGGACACGTAAACAGATGCTAGACTTTATGGCATCTAACACAGCACTTTCTTTGCATGAAGTTGAACGGAGACAGACAGATACATTTCATGGCCAGGACAAGCTTTGTCCTATAAGATTGGAGAGTTGAAGATTAGAGAGTTACGTAAAGAAGCAGAAGAAGTTTTAGGCGATGCATTTGATGTTCGTGATTTTCATCAAATTATTTTAGAAGAAGGAACAGTAACCTTATCTATCATGGAAAAAAGAGTGAAAAATTATATAGATACAAAGAAGAATGAGTAGAAAAACATTTTTCTGTGTTGATGCTCATACCTGTGGAAACCCGGTAAGAGTAGTTGCTGGTGGTGGGCCCGATTTGAAAGGCGATACCATGAGTGAGAAACGTCAACACTTTTTAAAAGAATACGATTGGATTCGAAAAGGATTGATGTTTGAACCTCGAGGGCATGATATGATGAGTGGTTCCATTTTATATCCACCACATGATTCAGAGAACGATTTTGCTATTTTATTTATTGAAACTTCAGGATGTTTACCCATGTGTGGACATGGAACAATAGGAACAATTACGATTGCAATAGAAGAAGGTTTAGTAGCTCCAAAAATTCCAGGAAAAGTAAGAATGGAAGCTCCCGCGGGATTGGTGAATATTGAATACCAACAAACAGGGAAGAAAGTTGATTGGGTAAAACTAATCAATGTCAAAAGTTACTTAGCAGTAGAAGGATTAACTGTAAAGTGCCCAGAATTGGGAGAGATTACTTTTGATGTGGCTTATGGTGGAAACTACTATGCTATTATAGACCCACAACAAAATTTTTCAGGGGTACATGATTTTACAGCGAGTAAGATTATTCAGTATTCGCAAGTAGTTCGAGGTCGAATTAATGAAAAGTATCCGAATATGTTTATTCACCCAGAGGATGATACCATTAGAGATGTAAGTCATTTATTATGGACAGGAGATCCAATTGACCCAACATCTTCAGGAAGAAATGCAGTATTCTATGGCGATAAAGCCATTGATAGATCGCCTTGTGGCACAGGAACATCAGCAAGATTAGCTCAACTACATGCGAAAGGGAAATTAAAAAAAGGGGAAGAGTATATACACGAGAGTTTCATAGGCAGCAAGTTTGTAGGTTGTGTGGAAGAAGAAACGACCTTAGGAGGAAAACCTGCAATTATTCCAAGCGTAAAAGGATGGGCCAAAGTATATGGGTATAATAATATCATTATCGATGATGAGGATGATCCATATGCACACGGTTTTCAAGTGATTTAATTTATGCTGAGCTCTGTTTCAGTATCACCTATAAAAACAACTTCATGAAACGATTATTTATAGTGCTAATTTTTATTGGGTTAAATTCTGTTCAAGCACAACAGGTTACTCAAGAAAATTACAAAAGCGCAGTACGTTTTATGTATGCCAATTACACAAATAAAACCGCGTTTAATTTATTTACAACAGTAACTTGGTTTAAAGACAAATCAGGATTGTGGTTTGTAGATTACAATGTAGATGGAAAAACATACGAAACGATCGATTTTAAAAAGAAAAAAGTGACAACACTTTTTGATCACGAGCGACTGGTAAATTCTTTGAATGCAGTAGTAAAAAATAAAGTGAAATCAACAAACTTGTCACTCTCCAATATTGAAAGAGTTAAAAATGGAGATTTACAATTTAAAGTAGCTGGTAAAGATTTTACATTGAATCTTAAAACATATCAGCTCAAAGAAAACAAACAAGAAGATAAAACGCCCAATAACCCGTATAAAAGTACCTCTCCAGATGGAAAATGGATAGCGTATACCAAAGATTATAATTTGTTTATCACATCTACCGAAACCAACAAAGAACACCAACTAAGTTTTGAAGGTAAAAAAGGGTATGAATATGCTTCATGGTATGGTTGGGATGATATGATGGTAGGTGAAAATGGAGAGCGCCCAAAACGCTTTTATGTAGATTGGTCTGAAGACTCTAAATGGATTTCTACGGGTATTGTTGATACAAGGAACGCAGAGAAAATGTACTTGCTGGATTGGAGTATCGATTCATTGTATAAGCCTAAATTGTTGTCGTACTATAGAGGTTCTCCTGGAGATACGACTATGGTACATATAACTCCAGCCTTTTTTAATATAAAAACTAAAAAAGAGATTAAAACTGCACTTCCAAGAGCCACACATATTAATTCTGTAAACGTCCGATGGACTAAAGAATCTGGGAAGTTGTTTGCTAGCTATGCCAAAAGAGGGTATTTAAAGCAATCTGTAAAATTGGTTGATTTGAACTCCAATATAGCGCGTACTTTAATTGAAGAAACAAGTGATACAGGGATTGATAATTTTGAATTTAGAGCTTTGGAAGAAAAGCAGAAAATCATCTTTTTGTCTGAAAGAAGTGGGTGGCGACAATTATACATAACTGATTTGATTACGAACAAAACAGTTTCATTAACGAATGGGAATTATTACATTAATTCCATCCAATATGTAGATGAGAAAAAGGAAACGATCTATTTTTTAGCTTCAGGAAAAGAAGTAGGAAACAATCCATACCATCAACAGTTGTATAAAGTAAACTTTAAGGGGAAAACGACCTTATTAACTCCTGAAAAAGTACATCATATCATTAGTTTTTCTAAAGAGGGAGACTATTTTACTGATAATTATTCAACCATTCAAATAGCAAATAAAGCAGTTTTGCGTTCCTCAAAAAAAGGAAAAATTATTGCAGAATTAACAACAGCAGATATCTCTGAAGCAACCTCAAGAGGTTATCAGGTTCCTGAAGTATTTAATCTTATTGCGAAAGATGGGAAAACAACTATTTACGGAGCCTATTGGAAACCTACACATTTTGATGCATCAAAATCATATCCAATTATTGATGCTACTTATACAGGACCACATACACAACGTTTTCCAAAATCATTTGGAGGAGTTTTTAGCGAGCAATCTTTGGCTGAATTAGGATTCATTGTTGTAAGAGTTGATGGATTAGGAACTTCTGGTAGATCAAAAGAGTTCCATACTCATTCCTATAAAAATATGGGAAATAATTTGGAGGATCACTTAGTAGCTATTAAACATTTAGCAACTAAATATTCATGGATTGATGGAAGTAAAGTAGGAATCTTTGGTCATTCGGCAGGAGGTTTTGATACAGGAAGAGCGATGTTGGCATTTCCAGATTTTTATAAGGTAGGTGTTGCCAGTTCTGCAGACCACGATTTTAGAATGGAGAAAGCATGGTGGCCAGAAATGTACCAAGGATGGCCTGTTGACGATACCTATGAGCAAGTTTCAAACATTACAAATGCGAAGAATTTAAAAGGGAAATTATTGCTTACACATGGAGGAATTGACGAGAATGTAAACCCTTCAGCAACATTTAAACTAGCTGAAGCCTTAATTAAGGCAGACAAAGATTTTGATTTGCTAATCTTACCTAGTCAAAGACATGGCTATCAAGGAGTGCATAGAACGTATTTTATAAAAAAACGATGGAATTACTTTGTAGAACATTTGTTAGAGACTACACCTATTTGGAATTTTAAATGGAAATAGTTTAATGAAACAATGTGTCAATCATTGTTACATTAGTCGATTGTCGAATCATTAAATTAAAGAAATTGAAGAACTGTGTCATTATTGGAGGAGGTATCATAGGTTTAAGTACAGCGTACTACCTTCAAAAAGAAGGTCATCAAGTGACTGTTATCGATAAATCTGATTTTTCAAAAGGAGCTTCGTATGTGAACGCTGGCTATATTACACCAAGCCATATTATTTCATTGGCATCCCCTGGAATTATCACCAAAGGATTAAAATGGATGTTAAACCCTGCGAGCCCATTTTATGTAAAACCTAGGCTAGACGTTGACTTTCTGAAGTGGAGTTTGGCTTTTAAAAGATCGGCGAACAAAAAGAAAGTAGCTCAATCTATTCCAGCCATAAAAGACATTAATATATTTAGTAGAGAACTATTTGAAGAGATGAAAGCTTCAAACGATTTTGAGTTTCATTACGAACGAAAAGGTTTGTTAATGGCATATCGAACCGACAAAATGGGAGAGGAAGAATGGGAGGTAGGAAAAAAAGCGATTGCTTTAGGGATGAAAGTTGAAAATTTATCAGCAAAACAAGTTTTAGAACTCCAGCCTAAAGCCAATTTAAATGCAAAAGGGGCTGTTTATTTTCATTCTGATGCACATATGACACCTGGAGATTTCATGAAAGAAATGCTTTTTTACTTAAAAGCAAAAGGAGTGAAAATTTTAGGAGAAGAAGAGGTCTTAGATATTGAAGTTTCTGGCAATTCTATTTCGAAATTGATAACTGACAAAAGAGAAATCAAAGTTGATGAAGTTGTGATGGCTGCAGGTAGCTGGAGTCCTTTATTGAGCAAGAAATTAGGAGTGAAAATGTTATTGCAAGCAGGGAAAGGATATAGTATCAATGTTGCAAGGGAAACGAATATTACTCTACCTACAATTTTATGTGAAGCAAAAGTAGCAGTCACTCCAATGGAAGGATTTACACGTTTTGCAGGAACCATGGAAATAGCAGGAATCAACCATGAAATTAATCCAGTTCGAGTACATGCAATAGCAAGTGCAGCTCAAAAATTTTACCCTAAATTTACAATGAGCGAAGAAGAAAAAAAGGATGCACAATGTGGATTGCGACCCGTAACTCCAGATGGATTGCCTTATGTGGGGCGTACATCAAAATGTAAAAACCTAACAATTGCTACTGGACATGCGATGATGGGGTGGAGTATGGGGCCAGCAACGGGTAAACTTATTACAGAAATTATTTCTGAGCAAAAACCATCATTAGATTTAACTTCATTTCATCCTGATAGAAAGTTTTAATAGAAAGCTAGTAAAGGAACCATGAGCATCTAAAGTGTGCAACCGAAGATCAAGAAAGTGAACAAGACAAAGCGATTCATTTTGATAAAACAAAAACCCCTTTGATACATCAAAGGGGTTTTACTATTATTTTAAAAATTGTTTTAAATACTTAAGCTATTAAACAACTTTTTTAACTCATCACTTGAAGGTCTTGGTGCATCAGGAGAGACAATGTTTCCTTTAGGATCGATTAAAATAAATCTTGGAATTCCATTAATTTTGTAGCCTTTTACAAAATCAGAATTCCAGTCATTGTCAGCGAATAATTGGATTCCTCCCAATTCTTTTTCTTTAATCATCGTTTTCCAAGCTTCATGATCTTTTTTCTTATCGATAGAGATACTAACAAATGCTATGTTTTTACCATGATATGCTTTTTCTACTTTCTTTAAGTATGGGATTTCAGCTTTACAAGGTCCACACCAAGTAGCCCAAACATCAACATATACATACTTTCCTTTTAAATCATCTAAAGAAGTTTTTCCTCCTGCATTGTTTTCATATGCCATGAATTTTGGAGAATTTTCACCTTTTCCTAATACAGTGTTTAAGAAAAATTTCTCTTCATGATAACGAACTAAATACTTTTTAAGTCCCGCAAAATTAGTTTTTTCACCAGAAACAAAAGCAGTATCTAAACCAGCAGTTCCATTTAGGTTTTTCATAAAGTCACTTTCAATGGTTGTTAATTTAACTCCAAAATCATCTTTACTTAAAGTAAGCATCGATTTGTCAGCAAAAATAGCTTCTTGATTTAATGCCTTTTTAGCTAAATAGTTATTTACATCAGCTCCACTTCCAGTAAAAACAATAGTTTCATCAAATTCATTGGTGTTTA
>JAESUF010000242.1 GCA_016763215.1 Flavobacteriaceae bacterium | reverse complement strand
TCATAAGTAGTTGAAAAACAAAAACAACAAGCGCAAGCTTGTATTGGTTTCATGCTTGTTCTAGATTCCTTTCTGGGATCAACGAAGTTAATCCTCAAATAGATTTATTTTCATAAGTAGTTGAAAAACAAAAACAACAAGCGCAAGCTTGTATTGGTTTCATGCTTGTTCTAGATTCCTTTCTGGGATCAACGAAGTTAATCCCTTCCTTTCTGCAAAAAGCCTTGTAATCGCTTGATTATCAAGGCTTTTTTTATTTTAGTGACGTGTTTTAGGGTATTTCAACCTGTGAATTGTACTTTTTCCTATTAATTTTCATGCCTATTTGAAGCTAGTTGCAAATTCCTAACTTAAAAAAATTGAGGTTCTTTATTCTATAGGGGTTAAGGTGTTATGTCTCTATATTTTATTTGTTGCAACAAAACTGTTGTTTGTTGTTGCAATATGTGATATAGTTTAAAGGATCAACTAAACTATACATTGTTAGCAAACGTTATTTGTTAGTTTATTCTTTTATAAATTTAATTGTATTTCCGTCGTCAAATTTCAATAAATAGAATCCATTTTTTAAGTTTCTTATATCGATTTGCTTATCATTAATAATAACTCCCTTTTTTATTTCTGCACCCAAGAGGCTATAAATTTTGTAATTCACTTGTTCTCTCAATCCTGAAATTTGAATAAATTTAGATGATGGATTAGGAAACAATTTTACATTTTTACTTACATTAAAATCATCTATACTTAAAGTACTTGTAATAGAGATATCAAAAATAAAATCTGAGCTTGGAATTTCTGAACCATTCTGAAATACACTTCCGCCTGCATAGCCATTAGCAATATCACCCAAAACACTAACATTATCAACTGTAAACTCAAATGTATATTGATTATTTTGAACCAAAGATAAACCTCCTGTAATATCAACTCTAATTGGGTCATTTACTTGAGTTATTGTTATTGAAGGATGAGATTGTGTGTATAGTGGTGTTCCAGTAACAGTATTCCCGTTATATATATTTAAGGTCCCGGCTGAAACTGTTCCTGTTGAATTAGATATGAATTGAACATATTCTAAATACCCATCACATTCTGCAATAAATCCTTGCCCCCAAAGAAGACCCGAACCAGAAACAACATTCCATCCGTTTTGATTATGAGTTGTTGAGCACTGTGCTAATGCATTTTCAGATAAAGATATCAAAGCGATGAGTAAGCTAATTCTAATTGATAAGTAAATTTGTTTCATTTGTCTAATAATTTAATAGTTAATTTTTGTTTTTTCGTTATCAAAATTTTGGTTTGGCGGTTTCAATCGAAGCTCTGAACTTCAATTCACTACCAAAATCCCTATGTTTTTTAGCCATTGTTGGGCTTAGTTTCTTTTTAATATTTCTATCAATTCTGTGTTTATGTATATAGTTTCTCGTCCTATCTTTTGAGATTTTAATATTCCAATATTTTCTAATTGCTTTAAGTATCTTGATGCTGCTTTTCTTTCAACTCCAAGTCTTTCAACTACATATTCTATCTTGGAATAAGGGTGCTCAAACAGTAATTCAATTAATTCTTTTCGGTAAACTTTAGCTGCTTTTTCTTGAGCAACAAGGATAGTTTTGTCAAGTAAACTCTTAATTGAATTAACTTTTTCAACTGTTTTATTAGAAGTTACCTCTACTGCTTTTAGCATATATATAATCCAGTTTTCCCATTCGTTATTCTTGTTGACTTTGTTTAATAGTTTATAATATTCAGATTTATTATCATTGATGTATGAACTTAGATAAAGGATAGGAATGTCTAATAGTCCATTTATGATTAAGTAAAGAATGTTTAATATTCTTCCAGTCCTTCCGTTTCCATCATAAAATGGATGAATGCTTTCAAATTGATAATGTAAGATAGCTAGATTGATTAAAGGCGATATTTCAGTATCTGTAATATTAAAATGGTCAAGAAAGTTTGAAAGTAAATCTAGTATTTCGTCTTTTCCTTGCGGAGGTGTATAAACGATTTCTCCTGTTTTATCATTTTTTAAAACAGTTCCTGCCATATTCCGAATCCCAGCATTGTTTTCAATAATGGTTTTTTGTAATTCAACAACATCTTTCAGTCTTAAAAAACCTTGACTTCCAATTATGTCAGCACCTAAAAAGATTGCTTTTCTGTAATTAATTACTTCTTTAATCTGTAATGGCTGATTTATAGAAGTAGAAAGAGCTTTGTACAGCTCATCTTGTGTTGTTATGATATTTTCAATTTCAGAACTGTCTTTGGCTTCTTGTAAAACTACTGCATTTATAAGCATTGCTTGGTTAGGGATTGTCTTTGCAATCCCTTTTAATTCGCCCAATGCAGTTGATGATTTGCTTAATTGACGTAAAATATCAAGCGTTTCTATTTTTTCTCGTTTCGGAGGTAGCTTTTCCAGGTTTTTAATAAGAGTCATTTTGCCCCACGTTATTTGTATGTGTACCAAAAATACAAAAAAAGCACCAAATGGAAGATGTTTGGTGCTTTTTATCTCTTATTATTTATTTTCTTTTGTAGCTTCTTTAAATTTCCCTTCAGAATCATACATCCCTAGATTTCCATTTTTTTCAATTAAGAAATATTCTCCGTGATTATTCTTGTAATCATATCTAATAGTATTTACTGCCTAAGTATCCAGTTAAATTATAGAGGTTAAGTGTTGTGTCTATATGTTTTATTTGTTGCAACAATGTTGTTGCAATGTTGTTGCAATGCTGTTGCAATGTTGTTGCAATGTTGTTGCAATGTTGTTGCAAATATTTAAAAATCTTAGTATTTATAGGGGTTAAGGTGTTATGTCTCTATATTTTATTTGTTGCAACAAAGTTGTTGCTACTGCAACAGTTTTGTTGCAACACCTGTTGCGGATATTTAAAATCTTAGTATTTATAAGGGTTAAGGAGTTGTGTCTCTATATTTTATTTGTTGCAACAAAACTGTTGCTTGTTGTTGCAATATGTGATATAGTTTAAAGGATCAACTAAACTATACATATTTCAGGACGGGTCATATCTCTCAATAGAGATTCTTTTTACAATTTTGCCATTTGCCTGTAATAATTCCAAATTTAAGCTACTAACCAAGAAAACAGTAATTATTATGACACTACAAGAAACATATACCTTTTTTAAAAGTTTAAAAACCGAAACAACCTAAAATGAAAACAGTAATAGTATTTGTCATCGTATTTACACTATCAATAGCAAGCGCATTTTCTCAAGATATTGTTGGAACCTGGAGCGGGAAAACAACAAGAGAAAATAAAAGCATCACATTCGTTTTTCAAATCAAAAAGGAAAACAATACCTATTCGTCTACCATGTCAGTACCTACATTTAGAATTGACGGAATCAAAACTAAGACGACCACTTTCGAAAATGGTACCTTAATTATTGATGGTTCAAATGTTGGAATGAAGTATGAAGGAACCTATAATACCGAGTTAGGACAATTTGAAGGTACCTATAAAGAAGGAGCTGTAGTATTGTCAATAAACCTAAAAAAAGGAGCAGTAAAAATTACTGATACGAGAAGACCTCAAGAGCCTGTAAAACCATATCCATATTATGAAGAAGAGGTAGTTTTTAAAAATGTTGAAGCAAAAATTACACTTTCAGGAACCTTAACATTACCCAATAAAAACGGGAAATTTCCTGTAGCAATATTAATAAGCGGAAGTGGCCCACAAGACAGAGACGAAAGTTATATGGGGCACAAGTCATTCTTAGTGTTGTCT